>JAIROU010000131.1 GCA_031257375.1 Bifidobacteriaceae bacterium | reverse complement strand
ACCAGGAAACCCGAAAGCCCCCAGATCATCGTCCGACTTGCATGTGTTAAGCACGCCGCCAGCGTTCGTCCTGAGCCAGGATCAAACTCTCCATCAAAAAAACAGAAAACAAAACCCCGGCCCACAAAAAAAATGCAGGCCAGCCAAAACAAGACCAGCACAACACAAAAACCAAAAACGCGCTATTGAGATAACAAACAACAAACCACCCACCGGACAAGGGTATGACCGGCTCAGTAGTTGGCGTGGTTGGCTGCGCCACGATCGGCACAACCTGAGTAGGTTACCCCATGATCGGGCGTGCCCGCAAGTCGGCCGGTTGGCGGCCCGCATCGGCCGCTGCGCCCGCGAAAGGTGATGCCGCGCTCATCTCGCTTCGCTCGCCTGGCGGCACGGGCGGGGAAGGAGGCGGCCTCGATCCACCGTTATCGGCGCGCCCACCAGCGGCCTTGGACTGCAGGACGCTCCTGCCCCGCCGCAGTGCTGAGAGTCCCGATGGCGCGGGCGGCGGACAGTGCTATGACCCAAGCGGCGGTCCCGGGTCGCTGATCGATGACCGGCCGAGTTGGCCAGAGGCGGCAGTGGCCAACACCCGTCGCGGAGGGTCGCGTCGACCTCAGCATTCCGTGCGGGTTGTCGCGCCTAGCCCGACTCTCCCTCTTAGTGGCGCGCGGGTTGGTGTTTGGGCTGGTGGGATGCTGTTTTTCGGGTGTGGTGGTGTATTACCCATGTGTCAGCGGCTGGGGGCGTGCCGGTCGGCGCCGTAAAGGTCGAGGAGTTGACGTCGCAGGGGGCTGGTCTCGGTGAGCATCCGCGAATGGACAGCCAACGACCGGCGCCTACGCGACCTCATCGCCCAAATACGCGCCACATCCGCGCGGGCCATCGAAACGATCCGCAATCAGACCAAGGTTCAAATGCAAGCCTAGAAGCGAACGAAGGTTGGGGTCCGGTACATTTCCCGGAAGCGGACCACGTCGCCGGTGTGCGGGGAGTCGATCATCATGTTGCCGCCGGCGTAGATGCCGACGTGGCCGGGGAACCAGACGATGTCGCCCGGCTGGGCTTGATCGGCCGAGATGATGGTCCCGGCGGCCTTTTGGTCGGCATCGGTCCGCGGGATCCTTTTGCCCAACTGGGCATAGACGTACTGGGTGAAGCCTGAGCAGTCGAAGCCGGACGGGCTAGAGCCGCCGTAGACATAAGGCGTGCCCAGATAGAGTGAGGCGATCTCAAGGATCTCGTTGCCCGCCACCGACTGGGGAATCGCGGCGGTCTGGCTGGCGGAAGTGCTCTGCCCGGTCGCCGCGGGAGCCGCCGCGGCGGCGCGCCTGGGGGCGCTCTGGACGTTGGCGACCGGCTTGGGCTTCGGCTTGACCACCGTGATGGCCGGCGCCTCGAGTTGCCAAGCGGCTTCCTCCGGCACCGAGGCCAGCGACTCCGCGCCGATCACGGTCCGGGCTTCGGCGGTCAGGACCGTCGCCCCAGCTGCGTTGCTGGGCGAACCGTAAGCCGACCCCGCACCGGCCACCACCAGTCCGCCTGCGGCGGCGGCGGCGATGGTCTTCTTCCCCAGTGATTGATCTGCCAGGAAGGCCAGCGAAATGCTCGGTCCGCCCTCTGCCCGATGCTTGGGCGCATAACGACGTGTCGCCACGTGGTCTCCTCATCGCCTGCGGAGTGAGCTGTCGGGTTCGGGCGGGAGATCGTGCCCGGTCAGTCCGACCAAGTCCCGAGGGACCGGATCCGCTGACTTCACCCCTAGGCGACCTAGTGTCCTCACACGCTTGCTCGCAGCTTGGGCGAACGCGCCCGCACGGACGCGCAAGTGCTGCTACGAAACTGCGGCGAGGGGCGCTAAATCGCCACGTTAATGGGTCCTCCGCTCCTGCCTAGCTTGATGGCGCCGCGCGGCGGCAGGACTCGGCTCCGCGCTGCGACCCGAAAAGGAGGGTTCCGGGCGCTCCCAACCCTAGCTCCCGATCGCCGCAAATGTCACGCTCAGATAACGAAAACCCGTGAGAACCTTGTGAAGAATATGTGAAGTCCCAGGTCGGCGCGCATTCGGCAGGTTTGGGGTTAGAGCCGCCGGGCTGACGGTGCGGGCAAGCGGGCGGTTCAGGCCGCTTCGGGCGTTCCCGACCGGGCGGCATCGACCATTTCCCGCCTGGTCGCCAGCTTCGCCCGCGGGCGTCCCTCGGCGGCCCCCTTTAACCGCTCGGCGGCATCAATCGCCAACCAGCCGTCCCACGTCACGACTTCGATGCCGCGCGCCCGCAGCAACTCGGGCAAAGACCCCGGCGACCGGTCCGGCGCCGGCGCCAGGCGCGCCAGGTCCTCGACCATGTTGGCGACGGTCTCCAAAGCGTCCGATTTGGTCGAGCCGATCAGGCCGACCGGGCCGCGCTTGATCCAGCCGGTGGCGTACAAGCCAGGCCAGATCTGGCCCGAGGCGTCGACCACTCGGCCGGCGGCGTTCGGGACCACGCCCGCTTCCGGGTCGAACGGCGCGCCCTCGACCGGCGACCCGAAGTAGCCGACCGCCCGGTAGACCGCCTGGGCCTCGAAGGTGCGCGACTCGTCGGTGTCCACCACCCCGCCCCGGCCGTCCGGCCGGGTCCGGCGCACCGTCAGGCCGGTCACCCGCCCGCTCCCCTCGATCCTTTCCGGACGCCAATAAAAGTGCAGGTGGATGCGGCGCGATCCGACCCCCTCGTGCCCGGCGCGCCAACGTTCGAGCGTCTTGACGACCTGGCGCAAACGTCCGTCGGCCTGCAAAGCCGCCCGGTCGGCATCGTCCAAATTGAAATCGCGGTCGTCGAGCAGCATCTTGACCCCCGGCACCTGGCCCAACTCCCTGAGCTCGAGGGGCGAGAACTTGGACGCCGCCGGGCCGCGGCGGCCGAAGACGTGGATGTCACGCGCGGGCGAGGCCGCGAAGGCTGCCAGGACGTGCGCGGGGGCGTCGGTTCGAGCCATTTCGGCCGGGTCGCGGGCCAACACCCGTACAATGTCGAGGGCAACATTGCCGTTGCCGATCACCGCCACCGACTCTGCCTTGAGCGGCCAGCGCTGCGAGTAGTCGGGGTGGGAGTCGTACCAAGCCACAAAATCGGCGGCGCCGAACGAGCCCTCCAGGTCGATCCCCTCTATGTCCAGGTCGGCGTCCCGCAATGCGCCCGTGGCCAGCAGGATCGCGTCGTAGCGCTGGCGCAGTTCGTCCAGGGTGACGTCCGATCCGACCGTCACGTTGCCGAGGAAGCGGATGTCGCCGCGGTCGAGGATTTGGTGCAGCGAATCGATGATCGACTTGATCCGGGGATGGTCCGGGGCGACGCCGTAGCGGATCAGCCCGAACGGGCTGGGCAGGGCGTCCAGCACGTCGATTTGCGCGCCCGGCGCCCGGTTGATCAGAATGTCGGCCGCGTACAGCCCGGCCGGCCCGGCGCCGACCACGGCCACGCGCGGGGATTGGGTGAGTTCAGTCAAAACGGCGCCTTCCGGTGGTTGAGTTGTGGGGGCGCGCTGACTCCCGTCAGGCCAGGCCCCCGCCTGCGGCGTCGGCCCAGGCGTTGGGCGCCGTCCGAGGTCCGTCGCGCCGCCGTGTCAGCAGCCGCCACGCTCCCGCCGGCGCCGCCAGCCATGCTACCGGGCGGTCACGGCGGCGGGCTCGTCCCGGCCGACGGTTGACGTGCGATGCCGTCCGGGCGGCGGGCCGGCGGTTGGCGTGCGATGCCGTGCGGGCGGCCGGCCGGCGGTTGGCGTGCCGTGCGGGCGGCTGGCGGTTGGTTGGCATCCCGGCGCAGATCGGCGGGCCGCCAGAGTTTCGATTTGGCTTCCCGGCCCGGTTCCCGGACGCTGCCGACGACAAAGCGGAGCGCGGGGTCCGCGGGAGTTCGTTTGTCAGGGCAATAAGACAAAAGGACACAAGGGAGTGTCCCCGTGTTTGAGACAAAAGGACCGTCCCCGGGTTTACTCGGGTTGGGGGGGTGGGCGGCGGGTGGTTTAGGCTGGTCCGGCGATGCTTCCCGACATCATGTTCACGACTACGGTTGCGGCTGAACCGCCGGACCTGGTGGCGGCCGCGCGCGGGAGCGATCAGGTGGTCTGGCTGAGACGGGGCGAGGGGTTCGTGGGGCTGGGCCAGGCCGCGCGCTTTGAGACCGGCGGGCCTCGGCGGTTCCAGGCCGCCGAGGATTGGTGGCGGGCCGTGCTCGGGCGCGCCCGCATCGACGGGCCGTCTGATCTGCCGGGCATGGGGCCGTTGGCGTTCGGCGCGTTCGCCTTCTCGCCCGCCTCGGCCGCGCCGTCCGTGCTGGTGGTGCCCCGCACTGTGATCGCCCGCTACCGGGGCCGCCAATGGGTCACCACCGCCAGGCTGGCCGGGGAGGCCGGGCAGGCGGACCCGATGGCGCGGGGCGATGCCGCGGTGACAGCTTCCGGGCGGCCTGGAGGGTTGGGGCCGGGCGGTTTGGGCCAGCCGGCCGGCGCGGTCGGCGGGTCGGAGTCTGGAAGGCTGGCCGGGGCGGGGCTAGCAGCGGTCGAGCCCGACGGCCCAGGTCCGGGGGCGGGACTGAGGGAGTTGCCCGGTCCGGTCGCGGGGGCGCAATGGCCGGGGGTGGTTCGGCGGGCCATTGAGCTGATTGAGACCACTGCCCTGGAGAAGGTGGTCTTGGCCAGGTCGGTGGTGGCGCGCGCCGACCAGGGGCGCATTGATCCCCGGCCGGTCGTGGAGCATTTGGCCAGGCACTATCGGGACACCTGGACGTTCAGTTTGGACGGGCTCATCGGCGCCACCCCGGAGTTGTTGGTCCGTTCCAGCCGGGGGTTGGTGACCTCGCGCGTGCTGGCCGGGACAATCCGGCGCAGCGGCAGCGACGAGGCCAACCTGGCCCGCGCCGCCGCCTTGGCGCGGTCCTCGAAGGACCTTGAGGAGCACGAGTTCGCGGTCGCCTCGGTGGTCCGCGCGCTGGAGCCGTTCGTGGAAGAACTGGCCGTGCCCGACATCCCCTCGGTGCTGCACCTGCCGAACGTGATGCATCTGGCCACGGAGGTGGTCGGCGAACTGCGAAGGACCAAAGCCGGGCGGCTGCCCGGCGCGCTGGCGCTGGTGGCGGCTCTCCACCCGAGCGCGGCGGTCTGCGGCACCCCGGCGGACGAGGCGGCGCGCGTCATCGGACAACTGGAAGGCCGTGACCGCGAACGCTACAGCGGGCCGGTCGGCTGGATCGACGCCCACGGCAACGGTGAGTGGGGCATAGCCCTGCGCTGCGCCCAACTCAGCCCCGACCGGCGCGAGGCGCGGCTGTGGGCCGGGGGCGGGATTGTGGCCGCCTCCGACCCCCTGGCCGAACTGGCCGAGACCGAGGCCAAACTGGCGCCCATGCGCCGCGCGCTGGGGCTGGACCTGGGCGGCTAGACGCTATTGGTGCTTGAACAAATGTCGGCGTTTGGGCAGGGATAGTGGCCCGAACCGGGAATTCGTCGCATAAGAAGGGGTCTCCACACGGGATCGACCTGGGGCCGCGTGGGAAGACTTCGGCAACGGATTCACGGCGCGGGACACCGGTGGTCTGCCGCATCTCGTTTCGGGTGTCGCGCGGCGCCAGGCGCGCGGCCGACAAGGCGCCGGGGGTCGTGGCCGGGGTCCGCGCGATGCCCTGAAACAGGGTGCGAGGGACACTAGTCTTCGCGTTTGGCGAGGGTGGCCTCGATGTCGTTGGCGGCGCGGCCTTGCAGGACTAGCAACACCACTTTTTCGCCGGGGGCGTATGAGCGGATCCACGCCGTCAGGGAGGTCGCGCCGCTGATCGGCTGACCATTTACGGCCAGGATCACATCGCCCCGCTTGAGCCCGGCGGCGGCGGCCGGGGAGTCGGGCTCGATCGAGTCGAGTCGGGCGCCGACTCGGTACACTCCCTCGATCTCGACTTTCACGCTCTTAGCGGTGACTCCCAGATAGGGATGGTCGGCCGTGCCCTTCTCGATCAGTTGGCTGGCGACGGTGGCCACCTGGTTGACCGGGATGGCGAACGCCAGGCCGATGTTGCCGGCCTCTGAGCCCATGCCGCTGAGCGTGGCGATCGAACTGTTTATGCCGATCACCAGGCCCTGCGAGTTGAACAGCGGGCCGCCGGAGTTACCGGGGTTGACCGCCGCGTCAAGTTGGATGGCGTTGGTGACCACACTGTCCCGGCTGGAGGCGGAGCCGACCGCCTCGGTCATGACCGGCCGGTTCAGGGCCGACACGATTCCAGTGGTGACGGTGTTGTCCAGACCGAGCGGGTTGCCGACCGCCATGACCGGTTCGCCGACCACGACCTCGCTGGAGTTGCCCAATTCGGCCTCCACCAGGTCGTCGGGCGGGTTGTCGAGTTCGACCACGGCCAAGTCGGTGGTCGGATCGGTGCCGAGGACTTCGGCGCTGAAGATGCGGCCGTCGGACATCACCACGTCGATTTGCTCGGAGCCGGCCACGACGTGATTGTTGGTCACGACATAGCCCTTCTCCGAGTTGATGATGACGCCGGAGCCCTGCGCCTCGGCGCCCAACTCGCTGGCGTTGATCTGGATGGCGACCACCGTGGGCTGCACCTGGGCGGCCACCACATTCCACTGCGGCGACTCGCCATCGTAGGCGTCCTCGGGAATCTCCGGCACGTTCTTGCCGGAGGTCAACCCCTCGATCGCGGAACTGGTGGTGGTGTTCACGGGCGGCTCGGTGATGAGGCTCACGCCCTGGTCCTTGACTAGCACGTAGGTGCCGCCGGCCGCCAGCGCGGCCGCCACCAAGGCGGCGACCAGGGAGATCGACCAGGCGCCGGCCCGCGACACGGTTTTGCGCCGGGGCCGGTCGGGGCGGTCTTCGGGGTCTGGCGGGGAGGTTGGGACGGGCGCGGTGGCCGGTTCCGTCTCCGCCGCCCTGCCAGCCGCCAACGAGTAGGTCGGGGCTTGATACGGCGATGCCGTGCGGGGAGCCACCGGCGGCGACGGCGAGACCGCCACCGGGCCGGACGGGGGCTGGGCCGAGGCCTGCCAAGCGCGCGATTCGCTGAAGCCCGAGCCCGGTTGGGGCGGGCTTGCGGGGGTCGACTGGGCGGCGTGCTGGGCTTGGCGCTGGCTTTGGGGCTGGCTCTGGAGCTGATCCTGCGTCGATCCGGGCGGGCCGACTTGGGGTGAGCGCCATGGGATCTGACTCGAGGGTACGGGCGGCTGCCAGGGGACCGGGCCGACCGGGCGACTTTGGGGCGACCCCGGCGACCCTGGCGGCATCGGCGGCATCGGCGGCATCGGCGACCCTGGCGGCATCGGCGGCATCGGCGGGCTCGACGTTGGCCGACCGACTGGTGACTGGCCGACTGACGACTGGGCGGGCGGCGGGAAAGACGGCGGCAGCGGGCTGGACTGGTCGCGCGGCGTCATCGGCTGCCAGGGGAAGCCGACCGGGGCACCCGGCCCATCGGCCGACGACCGTTCGGCCCACGGGGGCGCCTCGCTGGCGGCCCCAGGCGCCGCCGCCTCGTCGGCGGGCTTCAGGGCGTCTTGGCGGTCAATCGGCTCGCTGTTGGCCGGGGTGTGGGACTCATCGCTCATAGTTGTCTTCCTTTCCGCGTCACCATCTATCAAACCGCGCCATCCTGGATGAATCCTCCCGCAAAGCTTAGAAGTTCCTGGGAGAACCCAGGGCATTTCTCGAAAGGGCCACGACGCGGCTTTCCAGCCCCCGTCGGTGCGGGCGTTCCAGGGGCACGCCGACCAGGCTGATGCCCTCGAACGGCCGCCGCAAGCAGGCCGCCAGCTGATCGGCCGTGCGGGCCGACTCGAACTCTGCGCCGCAAGCGGCGGCCAGGCGGCCCAGGTCGAGGCTGATCGGCGTGGCGAAGAAGCGCTCGAAGGCATCCTCCAAGCCCGGTTCGGCCACCTCCAGGGTTTCGAAGATCGAGCCGCCGCCGTCCTGGAGGACCACGACCCGCAGGTTTGGGCGCCGCTCGTGATCTGGGATCAGCAGGCCGGCGGAATCGTGGGCCAGGGCCAGGTCGCCCAGCAGGACGGTGACCGGCCGGTTGGCGGCCAGCGCCACGCCGCCGGCGAAGCTGACGGCGCCGTCGATCCCCGCCAGGCCGCGCATCGCCAGGACGGTTTGGGCGCCGGTTTGGGCGCCGGTTTGGGCGCCTGTCAGACCGCCCGGCGGGGGGGTCAGGTCTAGGTCCCTGATGGCGCTGGAGGCGCCCACCACCAGCAGCCCGGCCTTGCGGGCGGGGGCGGTGCGGGCAGCCGTGGGCGGTTCGACGCCGGGTTGGGCGGGGGCGGGTTGGGCGGGGGCGGGTTGGGCGGTGGCGGGTTGGCCGCCTGGTTCCGCAGCCGCATGGGCCACGGCGGCGGCGACGGCCGGGCCGTTTGGGAATTCCAGCGCCTGAAGATGCTCCCAGACCGCGTCGCCCGCCCGCCGCCAAGCCTCCAGCCAGGCGGCGTCCCCGGCGCCGGTCGGTCCTTGGAAGATGACTCGGCCAGCGATCCGGGAGGCCCGGCGGCCCAGGTCGAACCAGGCCCCGCCGCCGCGATGAACGATGATGGCCTCCAAGCCGGGCGTTAGGACCAACTGGGTGACCGGGCGGCTGAGGACCGGCCGTCCATAGATGACCAGGCGCTCTATTTGCTCGCCCAGCAGGCGCACCGCCAGCCGCCCGGCGGTGATCGCGTTCGGCCCGCCCCACGAGCCAGACGTCGGTTCCGCGATCAGCGGCCAACCGGCCGCCTCAGCAAGCTCGCGCGCCTCGGTCCCGGCCCCGTGGCCAGCGATGACCACCGTTTTGGGCCCGCCCGTCAGCGCCACGGCCAGCATCTCGTCACGGGCGGCGGGGGCGTTGGCGCCGCCGGTGGCGTTGAGACTGTTCGGGGGCTGTTCAGCCTGGTCGCGGAGCGCGGCGGACCAGGCCGGGCCGGGCACCAGCGGCTCGCGGAACTGCACGTTCAGGTGGGCTGGTCCGCCGACGCCGGATCGGCGGCCGAGGGCCGCCGCGACCGCCTCGGCGCCAGCCTGGCCGCAAGCCCGGGCGCCGGCGTCGGCCGACACTGTCCGCTGCCAGACCGGAGCGGCGCCGAAGACGCCCCGCTGGTCGACCGTCTGGTTGGCGCCAACGCCGTGCAGTTCGGCGGGGCGGTCAGCGGTGACGGCCAAGAGCGGCCAGCGGGAAGCCGCCGCCTCCATCACCGCCGGATGCAGATTCGCCACCGCAGTTCCCGAGGTAGTCACCACGGCCGCGGGCCGCCCGGACGCCGCCGCCATCCCGAGGGCGGTGAAAGCAGCCGACCGCTCGTCGATTCTGACCGCCAGTTCCAGTTGCCCGCACCCGGCCGCCGCCTCCATGGCGGCGTAGACCAGCGGCGCGCTGCGCGATCCTGGCGCGAAGACGATGCCGCCCAGCCCGGCCTCGACCGCCCCGCCCAGCAGCGCCCGCGCCGCCTTGACGGCCGCGCTCATCCGCCTGGCTCCGGCTCGGCCGACGCGGCCTCGGCCAGACGCCGCACCTGGTCGAGCCGCTCGCGCCAGCGGCGCTCCAGGGCGGGCGCGGCGGCGTGCTCCGCCAACAGGGCCGGGTCTGGGCTGACGGCGCGAACTGGCAGCACGGCATCGGACACCAAAAGACGTTCGCGGACCAAATCGCCGCTCAAAAGCTGACCGGTGCCGAGCCCGCAGGCGAAGTCCAGGCGCGGCAGGGCGGCGGCCAGCGCCAACCCCATGGCCAGGCCGACCGAGGTCTCGACGGCCGACGAGACGACCACCGGCAGTTCCAGCCGCTCCGCCAGGCGCAGGCAGGCTCGCACCCCGCCCAACGGTTGGACCTTCAAAACGACCAGGTCAGCGGCCTCCAACCGCTTGACTTCGAAGGGATCGCGGGCGCGGCGGATTGATTCGTCGGCCGCGACGGGCACTTCCGAGCGGCGGCGCACCAGGGCCAGTTCCTGGACCGTGCGGCAGGGCTGTTCGACGTACTCGAGCCCGTCGGCGGCCCTGGCCAGGCGCTTGATGCGGGCGATGGCCGTCTCGGCGTCCCAGGCCCCGTTGGCGTCGATTCTGATCTTGCCGCGCGGCCCCAGGGCGGCTCGCACCGCCGCCAGGCGGGCGGTCTCTTGGGCCTCGGTCTGGCCGGGCTCAGCCACCTTGACCTTGACCGTCCGGGCACCGCCCGCGCCGGCCAGCAGTTTGGCGGCGGCGACCGGGCCGACTGCCGGAATGATCGCGTTGACCTCGACCTCGGTCCGGCGCGGAGCGGGGAAACCTTGTTCGGCCGCCTCCTGGGCGGCCCGCCACCAGGGAACGCAGTCGGTCGGGCGGTAATCCTCGAAGGGGCTGAACTCGGCCCATCCGGCCGCGCCCGACCATACCATCCCGCGCCTTCGCCGAACTCCCCGAAAACGCGCCGCCAGCGGGATGTCGAAGACTGCGCACACGCCTCCTGAGTTTAGGGGCTCGGGGCGGGGGCGCTGGTGTCACGGGGCTCGGCGGTCGGCACGGCTGCCTGGGACCCGATAGGGGCGGCACGGCGCCTGGAGCGGTGGTTTCAGGGGGCAGGCAGGGCGCGCAACCGGTCACCACAGGAGCGATGCCGCCGGGGAGGCTCAGGCGGGTTCCGCGTTGGCCGTGGCGGGTGCGGCTCACAGCGGTACCCGAACGCAGAGGCCGGAAGCGAGCGCAAGGTGTGTCCCCGAGTTTGAGACGAAAGGACCGTCCCCGGGTTTAGGGTCCAAGGTGTGTCCCCGAGTTTGAGACGAAAGGACCGTCCCCGGGTTTAGGCTCTTGGCATGACCGAACTGCCGGCTTTGCGGTCCGATGGGTTCTCGGGGCGATTGTGGCGCGATGTGCCGGGGTTCGAACAGTTGAGGGACATCACCTATCATCGCGGCGTCGACCGCGGGGGGCCGGTGGAGGTGGACCAGCCCTGGGTGCGAATCGCCTTCAACCGGCCCGAGGTCCGCAACGCCTTCAACCCGCGCACGGTCGACGAACTGATCGCCGCGCTCCGGCACGCCGCCGACTGGCCCGATGTCATCGCCGTGCTCCTGACCGGCAACGGCCCCAGCCCCAAGGACGGCGGCTACGCCTTTTGCTCCGGCGGCGACCAGCGCTTCCGCGGACCGTCCGGCTACGAATACGGCCGGACGGACGGGGGCGGGCAGACGGCACCGGGAAGCGGCGCCAACCTCGCCGCTGGGACTGGGCGGCTGCACATACTGGAGGCCCAGCGCCTCATCCGGACCATGCCGAAAGTGGTGATCGCGCTGGTGGACGGCTGGGCGGCGGGCGGCGGGCACTCGCTGGCGGTGGTCGCGGACCTGCTCATCGCCTGCCGCGAGCACGGGCGCTTCAAGCAGACCGACGCGACGGTCGGGTCGTTCGACGCCGGTTACGGCTCGGCCCTGCTGGCCCGGCAGGTGGGCCAGAAACGCGCCCGCCAGATCTTTTTCCTGGCCGAGACCTACACCGCCGAACAGGCCGAGGCTTGGGGTGTGGCCAATTCGGCGGTCGCGCACGATGCCGTCGAGCCAGTCGCGCTGGCCTGGTCGCGCCGCATCTCGGAGCAGTCGCCGCAGGCCATCCGGATGCTCAAGTTCGCCTTCAACTTGGCCGATGACGGGCTGGCCGGCCAGCAGGTCTTCGCCGGCGAGGCCACCCGCCTGGCCTACGCCGGCGCCGAGGCCGCCGAGGGCCGCGACGCCTTCTTGGAGGGGCGGGCGCCCCGCTGGGACGAGTTCCGCAAGCAGATTCTGTGAGCGATTGTGGGGGCGGCCCGCCGGTACAGTCAGCGCCTGGCGCCGGCCGTCCCAGCCGGTCGGCTGGGAACCGGGTGATCCCTGGCCGACAGTTTTAGGAGACGGTCCAGTTGCCGTCGCCCAGGGGCACCAGTTCGATCCAGGTGACGCCTGGCGCCAGCTTGACCTCGGCGCCGTCGCCGGCGACTTTGAGGATCAGGCGGTCTTGATCGGAGGCTTTGGACCAGTCGACGTCCAGGGCTTTGCCGCCGACCAGGATCACGCCGCTGCCCGAGCCGACGATCCGGGTGTCGGGGATCGGGCTGCCGGCCGAGTCGGTCCCGCCGGCCATCTCGATCGGCACGGCCAGGGCGATGACGTTGTGGGCCGCCAGGCGCACGCCGGAGGCCGAATCGGACGGCACGTCCCCCTCGGAGCGCAAGTAAGTCTTGGTCGCCTCGTCCCAGGTCCAGTTGGGCTTGGCGACGGCCGAAATCCTGACCGCCAGGCTGATGCCGGACCGCCCGTCCTTGGCGGCCGTGGCGGCTGCCGCCGAGTCGGCGAACAGGAAATCGGGCTTCGGCGCCTGCTGGTGCGACCCATCGGCCTGACTCCAGGCGTCGGCCGCGTTCAGATACAGGTTGTGCGGCATGGAGCGGTCGGTCGAGCGGAAGAAGCCCGCCCCGCCCGAGTCCTCGGTCAGAACCTGCAAGCCGGCGCCCTTGGCCAGGTCGATGAACCGGGCCTGGCCGCCCGAGCAGGCCAGCACGCCGCCGGTGGCGCCCAGGATCGGCCCGTCCATCGGCCGGATCGAGCGGACCGGGCCGATGGCCTGGGGCGCTTGGGAGTTGAACACGGCGATGAAGCGCGATTCGCCGCCCTCGACCATTTCCTCCCAGACCATGTCGGCCTGTTCCAGGCCTGATTGCGGCCGGGCGACCGCCGGGTTCTCGACCTTGACCGCCAGCGCCGGGCGCGCTTGGACCTCGCCCGGCAGCGCGGTCAGCGGCCAGACGGCCGGGACCTCGGGCGGGGCGTTCTTGTCCGCCTCGATGGCGGAGTCCTCCACCTTTGTCACCGCGTTCGGCTCTTTGTGGCCGCAGGCCGCCAGGCCGGCGCCCGCCAGCGCCAGGACGAGCGCCGCCGCGAGGGCGCGGGGCAGACGAAGGGAATGGGGAAGACTGACAAACATGAATACTCCTGGTTCGGCCTTGATCGGTCTGTTCCAACTGTAAGCATGGTCGGGTGTCTTGGCCGCCGAAGGCGGCCGGTGCGCCCCGAACCGGCGGTTGGGACGACGCCGCTCGGCTGGAGCCCGCCGGGGTCAGACCAATGCGGCTTCTATAGTTGACCCGTGTCGATCCGGGAACTGGTCCAGGCCCTGGCCAGCGCCCTGGACGGGGGCCCAGCGGTGTTGGTGGGCGTCAGCCCGGCCCAGGCGCGGGGGCTTGAACTGCCCGCCGACACGGCTTTGGTGTTGCCCACCTCGGGCTCGACGGGAACCCCGAAGCTGGTCGCGCTCGGCGCCGCCGCCATCCGGGCCTCCGCCGCGGCCAGCGCCGAGCGTCTGGGCGGGCGCGGTCATTGGCTGTTGGCGCTGCCGACCGACCACATCGCCGGTCTGAACGTGGTCTGCCGCGCCCTGTTGGCGGGCGGCCCGCCAACGGTCATGGCGCCAGGGCCGTTCACCGCCGAAGGCTTCGCCGCCGCCGCCGCCCGCCTGCCGCCCGGCCCGCGCTTCGCCTCGCTGGTGCCCACGCAGCTGCGCCGCCTGATCGGCGGCGCGGGAGACGGCATCGGCGGTGCGGCGGACGGCATCGGGGTCCTGAGGCGGTTCGACGCCGTGCTGGTGGGCGGCGCGGCCCTGGACGCCGGGCTGCGACGACGGGCCGAGGCGGCGGGCGTGCGGGTGGTGGCCACCTACGGCGCGGCCGAGACCGGCGGCGGCTGCGTCTACGACGGGCGCCCGCTGGGGGGCGTGCGGGTCACGCTGGCGGCCGGCGGGCGGATCGAGGTCGCCGGGCCGACGCTGGCCACCGGCTACGCCCGGCAGCCGGGGGGCGCGGCCGGGACCGGTTTCTTCGAGCGCGACCAGGCGCGCTGGTTCGCGACCTCGGACCTCGGGCGATGGGCGCCGGACGGGCGGCTGGAGGTGATCGGGCGGGTCGACGACGCCATCACCTCCGGCGGGCTGACGGTCAGCCCACAGGCTGTCGAGGCAGTTTTGCGGGGCCTGCCCGGCGTGGTCGACGCGCTGGTGGTGGGGTTGGAGGAGCCGACCTGGGGCCAGGTGGTGACCGCCTTGGTGGTGCCCGATGCCGCCGGGCCGCCCAGCCTCGGAGGGTTGCGCCGGGCGGTGGGGCGAGCGCTCGACCAGGCCCACGCGCCTCGCCGCCTGGCTTTGGTCGAGGCGCTGCCGACGCTGGCGCCCGGCAAGCCCGACCGGGCGGCGGCGGCCGCCCTGGCCGCTCGGCTGGACGCGTCCGGGCAGCTGGAACGGTCGGAAGCGAGGCGGGGATGAACGGCCGATGGGGCTCGGCGGCGGCCGGGCCGGCGGCCGGGCAGTTGGAGGGGCTCGGCCAGAACTCGGCTGATTGGCCGGTGTTTCATCTCCGCGCGGCTCGTCTCGTGGTCTAGGGTGACCTATTGTGGCAAGTCCAGCTCAATGGTTCGCGGCGTTGCGGCCCAAGACCCTTCCGGCCTCCGTCTCCCCAGTCCTGATCGGCATCGGCTCGGTTTGGCAGGCTGATTCGCCGCCGCTGTGGAACCGGGCCGGGTTGGCGCTGGTCGTGGCCCTGGCCCTGCAGATCGGTTCCAACCTGGCCAACGATTACTCCGACGGCGTGCGCGGAACGGACCGCCGGCGCACCGGCCCGGCCCGGCTGGTCGGGTCGGGGGCGGCCACGCCGGGCGCGGTCCGGGCCGCCGCCTTGATCGGCTTCGCCGTCGCCGCCGTCACCGGCGCCGCGCTGGTCTGGCTGACCTCCCAGTGGTGGCTGCTGGCGGTCGGCGCGGCCGCCATCGCCGCCGCCTGGTTCTACACCGGCGGGCCGAAGCCCTACGGTTACGCCGGACTGGGCGACGCGGCGGTGTTCGTGTTCTACGGGCCGGTGGCGGTCCTCGGCACGGCTTACACCCAGCACTTGACCGTCACCTGGCGGGCAGGGGTGGCCTCGGCCGGGGTGGGCCTGCTGGCCGGGGCCATCTTGATGGCCAACAACCTGCGCGACCTGGCCGCCGACCAGGCCGTCGGCAAACGGACCCTGGCGGTCAAACTCGGCCCGGCCAAGGCCCGCGCGGTCTACGCCTGGGAGCTCTGGGCGGCGCTGGCGCTGGCGGCCGTCTGCGCCATCGGGCGGCCCCGCGTCCTGGTTGTCTTGCTGATGGCCATCCCCGTCGCCCGCCTGGGCAGCGCGGTCGGCTCCGGCCTGCGCGGCGACGACCTGGTCCAGGTGCTGACCAAGACCGGCCAGATCGAGTTGGGTTATTCGATCCTGATGGGGCTGGCCCTGGCGGATTTGGGCGTGTTCTAGGTCGGCGAAAAAGCCGGCCTCCTAGCCAGGCCGCGCAGTAAACTGAAGTCTCGATTAGGCCCCGCCGGCGCAGCCGGCTGGCACCGCCGTTAAGGAGCCCCCATGCCGACTGTTCTTGATCCGCTTGACGCGCCGCCGCTGAACTGGGGTTTCATGGGCCCCGGCGGCATCGCCGCGACCGTCGCCGAATGCCTGGTCAAAGGCACCCGGCAACGGCTGGTGGCGGTCGGCTCGCGCTCGCGGGAGCGGGCCGAGGCGTTCGCGGCCCGGTTCGGCGCACCCAGGGCCTACGGGTCTTATGAGGCTTTGGCGGCCGATCCGGAGGTGGACGTGGTCTACGTGGCCACCCTGCACCACACCCACCACCGGCTGGCCCGCCTGGCGTTGGAAGCGGGCAAGGCCGTGCTGGTGGAAAAGGCTTTCACGCTCAACCAGGCTGAGGCGCGGGACTTGGCCGAGTTGGCCGCCGAAAGGGGCTTGTTCTTGATGGAGGCGATGTGGACGCGGTTCTTGCCCCACATGACGGCGCTGCGCCAGTGGGTGGCCGCCGGGCGGCTGGGCGAGGTCCGTTATGTGCAGGGCGACTTCGGCTTCGCGAGCGCGTATGACCCGACCTCCCGCTTCTTCGACCCGGCGGTCGGCGGCGGCGCCCTGCTCGACCGTGGAGTCTACCCGCTTTACCTGGCGGCCGACCTGCTGGGCTTGCCCGAGCGGGTCACGGCCAGCGCCACCTTGGCCCCTAGCGGCGCAGACTCCCAGGTCAGCGCCATTCTCGACTATCCGAACGGGCAGGCGTTGATCGAGTCCTCGATGATCGTCACGACGCCGCAGGAGGCCTGGGTGGCGGGCACAGAGGCGATGGTCCGTCTGGCGGGGGCCTACTGGCGGCCGACCACGCTCGAGTTGCGCTCGGGCGGCAAGGTCGAGATGTGGTCCCGCGAAACGTTGGCGGCGGGCTACGAGTACGAGTTGGCGGAGGTCGCCCGCCGGGTGTCCGATGCCGCCACCGAATCCCCGCTCATGCCCGTCAGCCAGTCGGTTGGCCTGATGGGCGTGCTCGACCAGATCCGCGCCCAGATCGGCGTCAAGTTCCCCGGCGATTGAACCGCGCCGGATCAGGAATTGGGCTTGGCGAGGCCGGAGGGGTCGAGTCGGCTTATCGCCGGAGGCGTGCCCGGCGCGGCCTGGGCGGCGGCGACCAGGCGCTTGTCGATCCCTTTGTCGAACGAGGCGATCTGGCTTATCCCGTGGGTCTGCGCGTAGGCGACGACGTAGGCGTCCGCGAAATCAAAGTTGGCGATCTCAAACAGGTCGATGGCGCGCAGAAGCATCTCCGGTCGCTCGACCCGGACGTTGCCCATCGCGACGAGCGCCCTAAGCGCTGCGGCGATCGTGTCCTTGGGAGCGCGGTAGTAGGACTGTAAGACATACACGGTCTCGGCGGCGATCACGTCCGGCAGGACCAAGTGGTCGGCCGCGGCCAAATAGGCTGTGGCGGCTTGGCCCTGGTCGGGCGGGTCGTAAGTGAGATGGCGGACTATGACGTTGGTGTCCAGGACGGCGGTCATGCTGAACCGCGAACGGCGTGGGCATGCTCGAGCACGGTGGACCAGGGTTCGCCACCCCGGTCCGGGGGGACGGGCACGCTGCCCGCCAGGTCGAGGAAGCCGGCGGCCTTGCGGGCGATGAAGCGGTCGCCGTCAACTTGAAGGACCAGCTTGTCGCCTTGGCGAATGCCAAGGTCCCGCCTCAGGGCGGAGGGCAACGTCACCTGTCCTTTCGACGTGACTGTGGCAATGCCAAACATGAGCGCTCCTTACTTTTCTCAGAAGTAAGGTTACCATCACTCTGAGCGCCGCCTGGCCCCCGGCGATTGGCGGGGCGACGGGGCTTGCGGGGCCGTGCCGGGGCGCCCGGCCGGGAGGGTCAGGCGCCCAGGCGGACCACTGATGAGCCGCCCCGGACGATCTCGAACTCTTGGGCTTGGCCGCCGGGGGTGGCGGCCGAGTAGCGGCCGGACCAGGCGTTAACGGCGATCCGCCCGCAGTGGTCGGCCCTGGCCGTGGTGGGAGCGACCCACCAGGCGCCGCGGACAAGGCCGAGCAGGGCCTGATAGGCCGGTTTGGGCGAGCCGTCGAGGCGGACCAACCCGCTCGGCGCTCCCAGCCAGGCGTCCGCGTCGAACGGGTCCCAATAGGTGATCGCCCGGACCGCCGGTTCGGCCAACAGCGTGCGGTAATGGCGCACCAGCTCATCCGCCTGGCGGGCCTCGCCCTCTGCGGTGGATGGCCAAGACGGAATCTGGTAGTCGTTCAAGTCAACGATCTCAGCCGGCATCAGGTCGCCGGAGACCAAGGTTGTCTCCGTGAAGTGCAGCGGCAGGCCGAACCGCCCGAAACGTTCCACGATCCCCCGGAGCTGTTCTTCGCCCCGGAACCCTTGGTGCATGTGGGTCTGAAGGCCCAGGGCGTCGACCGGGACTCCCGCCGCCAGGGCACCCTCGACCAGGCACTCGTAGGCGCTCGACAGATCGAAGTCGTTGAGCAGCAAGGTGGCCGCCGGGTTGGCCGCCTTGGCTTCGCCGAAGGCCAGCCCGATCACCGCCAGCCGACCTTTGGCCCAGGTCAGCCTTGTGATCGCGTTGCGTTCGGCTTTGAACACCGGGGCGATGACGGATTCGTTGACGGCGTCCCAGACGTCCACCAGGCCGGCGAATCCGGCCACTTCGCGCCGGACGCGGTCCCGCAGCCGCGCTTCAACCTGATCCAGCGGCGCGTCCGCCAACCAGGCGGGGGCCCCAGTGTGCCAGGTCAGGGGGTGACCCTTGACTTTGACGCCCCGGGCGGTGAACCATTCGGCGGCGGCCCGCAACTCGGCGCTGATCGTCCGCCCCGGCGCCGACTCGAAACGGCCCCAGTAGAACGGCAGGGTCGCCCAGTTGAACAGGCCCAGCCAGAGGTCCTGGCGGTGGCTGTCCCAGGGCGAGTTCTTGTAGCCGGGCACCGCCTCAAAACCGGTCGCGCCGAAGCCGAACTCGTGGCTTAGCTGCCGGACTTCCACCTCGGCGTCCGGCTCGGCTTCGATGACCGCCCGGCCCATCCGGTGGGCGTGGCTGGCCTCCGGCGGGGAAATGGTGCGCATGAATCACTCCTGCAGGCAAAGGTTGGTTTGGTTGCAGAGGCGGCGGCGCGCGCCGGCCGGCCGGGTTCGCGGCGCCGCCGCCGGGTCAGACTTGGGACATCCCGCCATCGACCACCAGTTCCGCGCCGTCGATGAAACTGGACTCGTCGCAGGCCATGAACAGGACGGCGGCCGCGACCTCGGCCGGTTGGCCGGCGCGGCCCAGCGGGATGGATTCGCCCATCTGGTCGATCGCCGCCTGGTCGTTGTTCATGTAGACCTGGAAGCCGGGCGTCAGCGTGGGGCCGGGCGACACGACGTTGGCCCTGATTCGGCGTCCGCCCAGTTCGGCGGCCAAGGACCGGGCCAGCGAGCGGATGGCGGCTTTGGCGGCGTTGTAGACAATGGCGCCGGGTCCGCCGTTGGAACCAGAGATCGAGCCGATCAAGACAATCGCGGCGCCGTCGCGCAGCAGCGGCTCAAGCGCCTGCACGGCGAACAGGGCAGATCGCACTGTCACATCCATGACGGCCTCATAATCGGCCTCGGGCGAGCGCAGCCAGGTGTGCGGCCCGCCGCCGGCGTTGGTGACGATCACGTCCAGGGGCCGGCCCTGAGCCTTGACGGCCTGAACCAGGGCTGGCAGATCGGCCGTTTTGGCGGCATCGGCCACCACGAAGGTGACCTTGTCGCCGTGCGTCGCCACCAATTCCTCGCCCGACGCGGCGGTGCGGGCGGACGTCACCACATGGGCGCCCTCGGCCACGAACCGGTCGACCACGGCGCGGCCGATGCCGCGGGTCCCCGCCGTCACCACGGCCAGGCGGCCGGCCAACGCGCCGCTCACTTGAGCGCCCCCGCCGACAGGCCCCGTTCGAAGTACTTCTGCAGACATATGTAAGCCACCACTTCCGGAATAGCGATGATGACCGCGGAGGCCAGCACCTTGGTTTGGTCGTTGGCGAATTCGCCGACGAAGAATTGCGGCAACAGCGTCACCACTTGATGGTCCGCGCTCTGGAGCATGACCAGGGGCAGAAGATATGAGTTCCACGCGTTCAGCAGCGTCAGCACTATTATGGCGGCGGCTATCGGCCTGGTCAGCGGCAGGATGATGTGCCAGAAGACTTTGACCACGCCCGCCCCGTCGACGCGGCCCGCCTCCATCAATTCTGTCGGCACGCCATCGTAGAAATTGCGCGCCAGCAAAATGGTGAACGGGGCCTGCAAGGCCGCCAACGGCAGAATCACGGCCAGGAGCGTGTCATACATGCCGAGGGTGTTGGCGGTGACGAAAAGCGGCGTCAAAAGGACCACTTCGGGCAGCGTCAAAGCGGCCAGCAGCAGCCAGAAATAGACTTCTTTGCCGAAGATGCGCAATTTGGCGAAGCCGAAGGCCGCCGTCATGGTCACCGCGTAGACTATCGCGATGGTCCCGGCGGCGACTATGGCCGAGTTCAGGAAGAAGCGGGGCACCACGCCGGTGTTCCAGACCGCCTCGTAATTGCCGAAGCCGGTGCCGCGCAACGAGCCGACCACCATTTGCACCAGCGGGATGAGGTACGGGATGGCCAGCAGGGCCAAGACGACTTGAATGGTTATCTTCGCGGACAGCCGACGGATCTCAAACATTTATTTCGCCTGCCTCCGATTGTTCAGCGTCATGAGGATGGCGCCTGCCACCGCCAGCACCAGCAGGGCCAACGAAATCGCGGCGGCGTAGCCGACGTGGGAGTTGCGGATGCCCTGGCGGTAAATGTAGGTGCCGAGGAACTCGGTGGCGTGGTTGGGGCCGCCCACCGTCACCAGCCACGGCACGTCGAAGGTCTTGAGCGCGCCGATGAAGCCGAGGATCGCCATCACCGTGGTGGTGCCCCGGCACGACGGCCAGACGATGGCGGACAGCACCCGGAAGTTGCCGGCCCCGTCCAAGCGCGCCGCCTCGAGGATGTCGCTGTCGATTTGGCTCATCGAGGCGTAGTAGAGGATGAACGTCATGCCCGTCCACTGCCAGACGGTGATCAGCATGATGGTCGGCAGGGCGGTGTTCGGGTCGGCCAGCCATGGGTGGGCCAGTTTGTCGAGGCCGATGCCGCGCAAGATGTCGTTCAGCATGCCCGCGTCGGAGAACAGCAGCCGGAAGGTCGGGGCCATGGTCGCCGGGGCCAGCACCGTGGGCAGGAACACGATCACCTTGTGCACGGTGCGCAGCTTGACCTCGGTGTGGAGGATGGCCGCGAAGGTGAAGCCGATCAGGGTTTGCAGGGCGAAGGTGCAGACGAAGAAGACGGCCGTGTGCGTCAGCGACTGCCAGAAGACGGGGTCGGCGAACATCTTGGCGAAGTTGCCGGCCCCGACCTCTTCCGCGAACGGGCTGACGCCGTTCCAGTCCAGCGTCGAGATGTAGAAGGTGTCTCCGATGGCGTAGTAGATGAGCCCGACCACCAGAGCCATGGCCGGGAGTATCCAGGGCAGGCCCGGGGCTTGATTGCGCCCGCGGGCCCGCCTGGAACCTGTCCGGATGGCCATGGCTTTACAGAGAGTCGGCTGTGGACTGAAGGGTCTCGGCGGCCTGCTGCGGCGTGGCTTGACCGGTGGCGACCGATTGGGCCGTCACCACCAGGGCGTCGTTCATGTCGGCGGAGATGCCGCCGAAGCGCTGCGAAGTCGAGCTTTCAGCCACCTCGAAAAGGTCCTTGACGGCGCTTTCCTGGACTTCGGGATTGACCAGTTCGATGTTGTCCCAGTTCGGGGTGACGCCGCTGAGGACCGGCAGCAGGTTGAGCGAGTCAGCGATCGCCTGCTGGCCTTCCGGCCTGGCCGAGTACCACAGGGTGAAGGCCTTGGCCGCGGCCACGTTCTTCGACTTGGCGGAGACGCCGTTGGCGTAGTCAGGGTCTGCGAACAGGTGCCCGGTGTTACCCTTGCCGACCAGGTCAGGCAGCATGATCGGCGTGATGGTGAACGGCACTGGATCGGCCACGCCGGCCGCCTCCATGGCCTGTTTCATGGTCTCGGGCTGGACGTACATGGTGTACCAGGTGCCCATCATGACCATGGCGTATTCCTGCGCCAGGAAGGCGTTGTTGACCTCCGGGTATTGCATCAGGCCGGCGGCGCCGTCTTGCATGATGCCCTCGTCGAACAGCCGCTTCCACAACTCGAGGGTCTGCACCCACTGCTCGTCCGTCCACTTGGCCTGACCGGTCAGAGCCTTGTCGAACCAGCCGGGCTCGACCTGCTCGGCGATGGCGTGCAAGGTGTCGATGTCGAAGGCCCCCTGGGCGACCCCTTGGACGAAGCAGCCGACGCCGTTCGACTCGAGGGTCGCGCAGACCGTCTTCCACTCGTCCAGGGTGGTGGGCGCCGTCAAGCCGTACTTGTCGAAGATGTCCTGGTTGATCCACAGGTTGCCGGCGTAGACCATGCCGGCGGCCAGGGCGACCAGGCGGTCGTTCACCGTCATCGTGTCGATGGCCACGGCCGAGAACTTTGACCGCCAATCGTCGCCTAGCAGGTTCTTGACGTCGTTGGTCAGGTCGAGGGCGCTGTCGCCGAAGATCACGGCCCCGCCGTTGGCCGACCCGGCCGACATCTGGTACACGTCCGGGCTGGAGTCCGAGGCGATGGCCGGGCGCACGGCGGCGTTGTAGCCGTCGATGTCGACCTGTTTCCACTCGACCTTGATATTCGGGTACATCTCGTTGAAGGCTTTGATGTAGTTGTCAGTCGCCGGCGGGCCGGGCGTCCAGCCGTACCAGATGATCGAGGCTTCGGCGTCGGTGCCGGCCGGCGCCACGTCATCCTCGGCGCCGGTCCCGCCGGAGGGGCCGGCGCAGGCCGTCAGGCCGGCGGCGGTCACGGCGGCCGCGGCCAGCGCGGCCATTGTCCGCTTGAGCTTCTTAGTCACTTGGGTTCTCACTTTCTGCCCGGGGGCTCTTGTCCTTGATTTCTACCAATAGGCCGGTGGTCGACGCGGTGTCGAAGTAGGCGTATCGCTCGAAGCCCTTCTCCTCGACGTAGAGGGTCGCGAAACCGGCCTGGTTCATGGCTTCGGCGCGGTCCTCGAAGCCGTCAAACGTCTCGACCGACGCGAAACAGACCGAGGCGCCGTGGCGGTCGAGGTGGTCTTTCCAAGGGCTGGGCGCGTCACCGACGGGCTCGATGATCTCGAACCAGAGGTTCTCGGTGAAGACGTGCTCGACCCGCAGCGGGATCTTCCCGGCCGGCTCGCCCCGATAGCACCGGTGGGGCCGGGCGCTGAAAGGCGGGATGGGCGGCTCAGGCGGGGCCGGGGCGGTGGGAAAGATCGAGCGGTAAGCGTTGGCCGTGGCGGCCGCGTCGGCCGTGACGATCCCCAGCTTGACGATCCGGCCGCTGCCGGCGGCGCCTTCGACGCGCCCGCTCCGGCCTTTCACGATGCCGCCTCCATCCAGGGCTCGGATTCGACCGGCAGGTCGCGGCCCTGGCGGGCGGAGGCCTCGATGGCCAAGCCGATGGCGTGGTCGTGGAGTCCTCCGGCCAGGGGGTAGGGGGCGGGGCCTTGGTCGCGGGCATAGGCGCCTTCGGCGCACAGGTGGTCGGCCACGGCCAGGTCGTCCTCTGACAGGTTCGCCCCGACGTGGGCGTTTGACCAGACCACCTGCCCCTCGAAGGTGGCTTCCTTGATCTCGTTGCCCTCCAACGACAGGTCGATCCCAGCCCGGCGGTACTCGATGCGCGAGTTCACCGGCACCGCGCCCGACCAGTGGATGACGGCGTCGTCCTGGATCTCCCCGGCCGACCCGCGGATGGTGATCCGCCGGTGGAGCAGCGGGTTCCACCATTGGTTGTCGACAAAGTTGTACAGGCCGTGACGGCCCTGGCCGAAGTCCAGGATCGCGAGGTGGGTGGTGCGCGGCTCGGGCCGGGGGTCTGGGAGCCAGCCCTCGAAGCGCAGCGGGTCGATCAAGGGCGCGGTCATCGCCCGGGCGGTGACGATCGTCGCGGTCAGGCCGACGCCCAGAAAGCTCCGAACCAAGGCCGCCGCGTGATAGAGGTGCGTCGACGCCACTTCGACCGAGTTGACGCGCCCAATCGCCTCCGACCGGCACACCGCCAGCCGCGCGGCGTGGCCCGGCATGAGCGGGTATTGCTCGGCCACTTGGACCAATTCCCGGCGGGGGCGCAGCCGCCGCCACAAGGCGCGCAGGCCCTCCAAATCCGGCGCCGGGGGCGTCTCGGCCAGGACGTGGTGGCCGGCCTCGGCCAGGTCGGCCGTCAGGCCGGGCGTGTCCGGCCAGGGCACGGCCACGGCCACGAAGTCATTGGCTTGGGCCGGCAGATCGTCCAGCCTGGCGGTCTTGACGCCCCAACGCTCGGCCACGCGGGCCGCCGACTGGGCCGTCCGCCCGATCACCGCCGACACCTCGAGCTTGGCCGGCAGGGCGCGGGCGAGGCGGCAGAAGAACTCGGCCCGCCAGCCGGTGCCGACGACCGCAAATCGGGCTGGGGTTTGCATGCGACAAGGTCCCTTTCTGCCAGGTCTGCCGGGCGATACCGAAAGGAAGCGAGATCCGCTGCGGACAACGCCGTCCGGCAACTTTCTGTTTGTGTTTCTATGAGCGTATGGCCGTCCGGTGTATCCTGTCAAGGATCTTTTCCTCACATTTTGGTAACGCGCGACCGCTTTCGCTGATTTGATAAGCGCGCTATCGTACTTCTTGGATGGCAAGTTCGCGGGCAATGATCGCAGTGAGGATGGTCGCAGATGTCCACTATCAGCCGGTTCGCAGCCGAGCACGCGCCAGGGCCGGTGGTCGGCGTGCCAGCCCCGCGTCTGAGTTGGAACGTCGAGACGGCCACGCCCGGTTGGCGCCAGACGGCCTACCAGTTTCGGCTCCGCGGCTGCCCGGCGCCGGCGCCGGGTTTGCAGACAGGCCCCGAGGCCGCCCGGCCCGAAGACCGCCCGGCCGGGATCGAACTGGGGCCCAAGCAGTCCGGCGACCGCCAAATCCTGGTCCCCTGGCCATTCGAGCCGCTGGTCTCGCGCCAGCGTCTGCAAGTGGCGGTGCGGGTCTGGGGCGCTGGGACGGGTGCCCCCGAACCCGGCCCCGCGCGCGGCCCCGCGCCCACGCCCTGGTCAGATTGGCTAGAAGTCGAGGCGGGCCTGTTGTCCCGCGAGGACTGGGCCGCCTCGATCATCCGGCCGGTCAGCCAGCCCGAAGACTCGTGCGCCTATTTGCGGCGCGAATTCAGCCTGGCGGCGCCGGTCGCCGCGGCCCGGCTGTACGCCAGCGCCCAGGGGGCGGCCGAGTTCAGGCTGAACGGCCGCCGGGTGGGCCAAGACCGGATGCTGCCCGGCTGGACCTCCTATGGGCACCGCCTGCGCTACCACGTCTACGACGTGACGGCGCAATTGGCGCCCGGCCGCAACGTGATCGCCGCCCGCCTGGCCGAGGGCTGGTTCGCCGGCCGGCTGGGCTGGTGGCGGGGCGGGCGCCGCCGCAACTACGGCGACGCGCCCGGCCTGTTGGTACGGCTCGAGGTTACCCTGGCGGACGGCGCCACAGTCGTGGTGGTCTCCGACCAACACTGGCGGTCCGGCTTCGGCGGCACAATCCGCACGTCGATTTATGACGGCGAGGCCTTTGACCAGGCCAAAGAGCCCGTCGGCTGGGACGCGGCCGACTTCGACGCGGGCGCCTGGCGCCCGGTGCGAACCGACCCGCCGCCGGCCGCCGCACTGGTCGCACCCCAATTCCCGCCCGTGCGCGTGGTCGCAGAGCGCCGTCCGCAGACCTGGCTGCGGACGCCCGCCGGACGGCAGATAGCCGATTTCGGACAGGTCGTGACCGGCCATGTGGCCCTGTCGCTGCGCGGCCAAGCGGGGGCGTCGGTCGAATTGCGCTTCGCCGAGGTCCTTGACCAAGGCGAGTTGGCGACGCGGCCGCAGCGGACGGCATCGAACACCGACCGAGCCGTCCTGGGCGGCCAAGGCAAGCTGGACTGGGCGCCGGAGTTCACCTTCCGGTCCTTCCGCTACGTCCAGGTCGAAGACCCGGCCGGGGCGCTCGACAAGTCGTCGTTGCGGGCGCGGCTGTGGCGCAACGACCTGGCGCGGACGGGTTGGTTCGAGTGCTCCGACCCGGAGTTGAACCGGCTCCACGCCAACGGCGTTTGGGGCATCGCGGGCAACATGATCGACGCCCCGACCGACTGCATGTGCCGGGACGAGCGCCTGGGCTGGATCGGCGACGCGGCCTACGTGCTGCCCGCGGCGGCCTTCCTGTTCGACACCGCCGGCTGGCATTCGTCCTGGTTGGATGATTTGGCGAAGGACCAGTTCGCCGACGGCTGCCCCACCTTGGTGGTGCCCCACGTGCCGCTGGAGCCGTTTCCCGAGCCCTACCCGTGCGGCGTCTTCGGCGACGCGGCCTGCGTCGCGCCCTGGGCGCTCTACCGCCAGACCGGCGATTTGGACATGCTGGCGCGGCAGCTGGGGTCGATGGCCGCCTGGGCCGAGCGGGTCGGCGCCGAGGTCCTGTCCGGCTTCCCGACGCCCGGATTCCAGTTCGGCGACTGGCTGGACCCCACCGCCCCGCCCGACAATCCCGAGAACGGCCGAACCGAATGGGACGTGGCGATGGCCTTGGGGGCGGTCCGCTCGGCCCGGCTGGCGTTGGCCGCCGCCCGCGAGGTCGCCGGGCGCGCGCAGCCCGCGTTGGCGGCCGGCCTTTTGCCCGATCCCGACCCGTCGCCCGATGCCGTCGGGTCGCCCGCCGTCGGCCGGCCGCCCCCGCCGGTGGTCGCCCCGCCCGCGCGGGGTTCCGGACCAGCGGTTTCGACCGCGCCCGCAGCGGTGATGGCGGCGGCGCTGGTCGGGCGGTTGGAGAGCCTGCTGAGGCAGGTGTTGGAGGCGTTCGACCGCCGCTATGTCAGTCCCGAAGGATTCGTGGCCTCTGATTCTCAGGCCGCCTACGCCATGGCGCTCGCCTTCGACGCCATCGAGGCGGGCAAACGCGGCCGGGCGGGAGAGCGGTTGGTGACCTTGCTGCGACGGCGGGGCGCCGTCGAGGCCGGCTACCCGGGCACGGCCGCCCTGCTCGACGCGCTGGTCGGCATCGGACAATATCCACTGGTCCACCGGCTGCTGGCGGGCCGGGGCGTCGGCTCGTGGCGTTACCCGCTGGCCCTGGGCGCCACTACCTTCTGGGAGCGGTGGGACGCGATCTTGCCGGACGGGCGGCTCAACCCCGGCGACATGGTGTCCTTCAACCATCCGGTGTTCGCGTTCGTCTTGGATTGGCTGCACCGCCATGTTGGAGGGCTCGCCCCGGCCGAGCCGGGCTACCGGCGGATGCGGGTGGCGCCGCTCCCGGGCGGGGGCCTGACCTGGTGCAAGACGACCCATCTGACCCCCTACGGCCGGGCCGCCGTCAGCTGGGAGATCGACCGGGGCCAGTTCGCCGTCGAAGTCGATGTCCCGCCCGGCTGCCAGGCCGACGTGGTCATGCCCGGCGGCGGGCCGGCGGCGGCCACGCTCGGATCGGGCAGCCACCGCCTGGTCGGGCCGGCGGCGGGCATCCCACCCCAGGACGACGGCTGGTGGGGAGCCCACAGCCATGTCTGATCGCGAAAGTTTCTAGACACAGCGTAAAGTTGGATCACCGCCCAACGGAAGGACGAAATCGCCATGACCGCCGTGACCATCGCCGAGGTCGCCGCCCGCGCGGGCGTCTCCGTGCCGACGGTGTCGAAGGTGCTCAACGGCCGTCGCGGGGTCGGCCCCGGCACGCGCCAGGCGGTCGAGCTGGCGGTCGCGGAGACCGGCTACCAGCGGCGGCGGCGGGCCGGCCCCGGGATTGTCGACCTGTTGATCCCTGGCATCGACTCGCAATGGGCCATCGGCCTGGTCAGAGGCGTCAACGCGGAGGCGCAGGACGAGGGCCTGGACGTCATCATCACGACCGATTTTGACGGCCCCGAAGCCGAGCCGGGTTGGCTCGACCGGGTGGCCAGACGCGGCTCGGAGGGCGTGATCGTGGTCGTGTCCGAACTGTCCCAGGCGACGCGGAAAGTCCTGTCCCGGCGGAACATGCCGGTCGTGCTGTTGGACCCGGTCGGATCGGCGGCCAGCGACCTGGTCTCGATCACGGCGGCGAACTGGGCGGGCGGGCTGGCAGCGACCGAGCATCTGCTGACCCTGGGGCACCGCCGCGTCGGCATCATCACCGGCCCGGAGCGCGAGGTCTGCTCGGCCGACCGCCTGGACGGCTGGGGAGCGGCGCACCGCCGGGCCGGCCTGGCCGCCGATCCGGCCCTGGTCCGTCACGGCGACTCGCTGGGCGCCGGCGGCCGGTCCCACGGTGGCGCCTTGCTCGACCTGCCCGACCCGCCGACGGCCATCTTCTCGTGCTCCGACGAGCAGGCCTATGGCGTCTACGAGGCGGCCCGCGACCGGGGGTTGCGGGTGCCGGACGACGTGTCGGTGGTCGGTTTTGACGACGTCGCCCTGTGCCAATGGGTCTCGCCGCAGCTCACCACGGTGCGCCAACCCCTTGAGGAGATGGGCGCGGCCGCCGTTAGGCGAGTCTCCGGCGCGGCCGGCCCGGTCGCCGGAACAGGCCGCTACGAACTGCCCGTCACCCTGGTGGTGCGCCAGTCCACTGCCCCGCCGCGGACTGCCAAAACGACGTGAGGGTCCGCTCGCAGGCTGGCGGCGCAGGCCGAAGCGGTGGGCCGGCGGCTTTAGTGGGACGGTGGTTGCTCCATGGCCGTCAACACCCGGTCGGCCAGCCAATACATGCGCCCGCCTCGGCCCGCTGTGCCGACTTCGCTGACCCAGCCTTTCTCCTGGGCCTGGCGGATCAAGTTCCGGGCGCCTTGGGTGCTCAGACCCAGTTCACGGCTGATTCGATCAACCGTTAGGTAGGGGTTGTCGATAATCGGGTTGATCAGCCGGGGCAACCGCGACCGGGCGGAGGCGGCGTCCGCCAAGAAGGCCTCCCGCAACTCGATCAGCGCGCCGGCCCGCGCCACGGCATCGGCGGCCGAACCGCGCACGGCCCGCAGGAAGAAGTCCAGCCAGCCCTGAATGTCGCCGCGCTCGCGGACCGCCTGCAGACGGTCGTAGTAGTCGCGGCGATTGGCCTCGAGGTAGCCCGAGACGTAGAGCAGCGGTATGGTCAGCCGCTTCTCCTGGACCAGCATCAAGTTGATCAGCAGTCGCCCGATCCGGCCATTTCCGTCCAGGAACGGATGGATGGTCTCGAATTGGTAGTGCATCAGCGCGCAGCGGATCAGCGGCGGCTGTGGGGACGGCTGGTTGACGAACTTCTCCCAATCCGCCATCAAATCTGATAGCTGCCCTGGCGGCGGCGGCACGAATCGGGCGTTGTCCAGCGTCTCGCCTGCCGCGCCCACCCAGACCGGCGAACGTCTGAACTCCCCCGGCGTTCTGGTCTGGCCCCGTCCGCCGCGCAACAGAATCTCGTGCAACTCGCGGATCATGCGGCCGGTGATCGGCAAACGCTCCATCAAGTCATAACCGCGTTTGGCGGCTGCCAGATAGCGTTCGACCTCGGCTGTGTCTTCCCCGCCCGCGGCCCCGACTTCAGCCCGCAGCACGTCCGAGAGTGACGCCTGCGTCCCTTCGATGCGCGAACTGGCGAGCGCTTCGCGGCGCAAAGACGGCCCGATCAGAGTCTGCGGGTCACGAACCAGCCGACCAAGGCCCTCCAGCAGGCCGAGAGCCGAGTCCGCCTCGGACAGCGCTACGACGGTCGCCGCGTCGAGGGTCAATGACTGCGGAATCGGAGTCGGCATGAAATACCAGAACGCCCGTTTGTCGCCCGGCTCACGGGTCGCCTGTCCGAAGTCGGAGGGCTGGTACTGCGCGGGATCCACAGCCCGATACTACAAGTAAATGCGGTTTCATTGGGAGCGTCGGGGCCAAATTGCAAGTGAAGTCCGGGTTTGCTTGCAACTTCCTGGTCACGCTCCAAGTCAACTGGCAGCGGCGGGGCCAAATTCCAAGTGAAGTCCGGGTTTGCTTGCAATTGGCGGGCGACGCTGCAAGTCCGCTGGCAGCGTCGCGCCGGTGAGTTGATGTGCGGCCCAGGAACGGTCGCTAGGCTTGGTCTCCGTGGCCAGAGTCCTGTTGCTGTACGTGCTCCCGCTGGTCCTGATGATTTACGCGATCGTGGACTGCGCCGTTGACGACAACATTGAGCGCACCTCGGTGCCGAAGGCCTTGTGGATCGTGATCATCATCCTTTTCCCCTACTTCGGGCCGCTGGCCTGGCTGGCCGTCTCGAAGATCGCCAAGCCCCGCCTGCGCGCGGCCGCCGGGGGGCCGCCCGGCGCCCTGCCGCGGCGCACGCCGCGCCGTCCCGGGCCGGTCGCCCCGGACGACAACCCGGACTTCCTGCGCCACCTGGCCGAGGAACAGGCCCGGCGCGAGCGCGAGCGGCGGCGCCGGGAGAAGCAGGACGGCGCCGGCGATGAGCCGCCCGGCGGCGACAAGGGCTGAGAGGCCCTTCGACAACGCTGCGACCTGCGCGGACGCGGCATCGGACAGCCAAACAGGCCCCGCGCCCGTCGTGCCGCCACCGCCGCACAACCGCCGCCGATGCCGATTGCCCGCGCCGCCGTCGGCCGCCCGGTCCGTCTCAGCGCAGTTCGGGCGGCAGCAGGGCGGCGGCCGGCTCGTAATAGTGGACCGCGCTGAGCCGCTCGCCCTCGTAGACCAGCGATGTGATCGAGGCCAGCGAGCAGGCCCGGCCGCGCGGCAGCGGCCACAGCGGGCGCCCCTCCGCCGCCAGGCGCGCCCGCCAGATCGGGGACTGGTGCGAGACGACGATCACCCGCCCGCCCGGCGCCTCCTCGCGCAACTCCGCCAAGACCGCGTGCATCCGCGCGGCGATGTCGCTGAACGGCTCGCCCCAGGACGGCTTGAGCGGGTTGAAAAGCCGCTTGGCCGTTCGCGGCTTGAGCAGATTGGGCACGCTGACGCGCTGGCCGGCGAAGCTCGAGCCCGCTTCTATGACCCTCGGCTCGGCCCGGATCGCCAGGCCCAGGGCCTCCGCGATCGGGGCGGCCGTCTCCTGCGCCCGCTCCAGCGGGCTCGCCACCAGCAAGTCGACCGCCGGGGTGGGGGTGGCCGCGAAGTGCTCGGCCACCCGCCGGGCCATCTGGCGGCCGCGCTCCGACAGGTGATAGCCGGGCAGGCGCTCGTAGACAACATGGTCGGGGTTGTGGACTTCGCCGTGGCGGACAAGATGGATGGTGGTTCGCGGCCGGGCCATGTCTCTAGTTTGGATGCCCGCGCCGCGAAGGTCCAATTGGAGCACGATGCCGCCGCCTGGGCCAGGGCGATTGGCGGGCCGCCGCGTACCAGGGAATACTTGGTCTAGTGACCGAATCGCTCGGCCAAGCGCCACCTGCCCAACCGGCCGGCCAGTCCACAGCGCCGGGCGTGGTGGCGGCGTTGTTCGACGTCGACAACACCATCTTGCGCGGGGCGAGCGTTTTCCACTTGGGCGTCGGGCTGTTCCGGCGGCGGCTGCTGTCGCTGCGGGACATTGTCCGGTTCTCGCGCATGAATTTGCGGTACATGCTGTTCGGGGAATCGGACAGCGGCGTGGCCGCGGCCCGGACACATTCGCTTGACGCCATCCGGGGGCAGCCGGTCGCGCAGATGGTGGCGGTGGCGGAGGAAGTCTGGGACGAGGTCTTGGCGGCGCGGGTCTTTCCGGGCGCCAAGGACCTGGTTGACGAGCACTTGGCGCGGGGTCACGAGGTTTGGCTGGTCTCGGCCTCCCCGACCGCCGTGGTGGACCTGCTGGCGGCCCGCGTCGGCGCGACCGGCGGGCTCGGCACCGAGGCCGAGGCGGTTGACGGATACTTCACCGGGCGCCTGGTGGGCGGCCTGCTGCACGGCCCGGCCAAAGCCACGGCCGCGAAGGCGCTGGCCCAAGCCCGGGGGTTCGACCTGGAGGCTTGTTACGCCTACGGCGACTCGGCCAACGACATCCCGATCCTCTCGCTGGTCGGCCATCCCTGCGGGATCAATCCGGACAGGCGCCTGCGCCGCTACTGCCGCCAGCGCCGCTGGCCGATGCGCGAGTTCCGCGACCAGCGCCGGGCCGTGCGCCGCTCGCTGCGGGCGGTCTCCCGGGTGGGCGCGGTCTGGGCTCTGTGGGTGGTGATCCAGCGCTTCCGGCGCGGCTGGCGCCGCCGGCCGGGGCGGCGCTGAGTCCCCGCTCGCCCGCGGTCGGCCGACGGCCCGGCGGGGCTGCCCGGCCGGTTGAAACGGGCACGCAAAAGGCCCGGCTCTCGGGTCTTCGAGCGCCGGGCCGCAGGCCTGTACGGCCGCTACTTCTTGTTGCGCCGCTGGTGGCGGGTCTTGCGCAGCAGTTTGCGGTGCTTCTTCTTGGCCATCCGCTTGCGGCGCTTCTTGATTACCGACCCCATAGAGTCCTCACAGTTCTGTTGATAGCTAACCTGCCAGTCTTCAGCGAAGACACTGGTTCAGCATCCTACCGCGTCCAGCGACCGGGCCGGGTGCCGCTCGGCCAGGCCGGTACCATGGGCCTGGCCGACCGGACCGCGCCAGGCCGGGGGCGGCACGCCGGAACGAGGAAAGGGCGGCGATGGCGACCGTTCGCAAGACTTTGGGCAGGGCGGACTCGCCCCACATCGTGTCTTTGATGCGGTTGATCGAGACGCAGTCGAAGGCCACCCTGGTGAACTGGTGCTTGGATTACGCCGAGGCCAACCTCTGGCCGATCTACGCCCGCCGGCAGCCCGATGACGACCGGCCCAGCCAGGCTTTGCGGGCCGCCCGCGCTTGGCTGGCCGGGGAGATCAAGCTGCCGGCGGCCAAGAGGGCCATTCTCGACCAGTGCCACGCCGCCGCCCGGTCGCTGGACCACGACCCGGCCGCGCAGGCGGCGGCGCGGGCGATCGGGCAGGCCGCCTCGAGCATCCACGCCCCGACGCACTGTTTGGGGATGGCCTTTTACGGCCCGGCCGCGATCGCTTACGACGGCCTGGGGACGGGCCAGCGGCCAGAGGTTTACGATGCCGTCGCCGCCCAAGAATGCGCCAAGATGGAGGCCGCCTTGCGGGCGGTGGCGGTGCCCGACGAGCCGAATCCGGCCAAGGTCAACTGGCGCTGCTGACCTGGCGCCCCTGGCGCGCGCCCGGCCGGTCAGGCGCGCTTGGCCGCGGCGCCCGGCTCCCAGTTGGCGCCGTCCGCCAGCCAATCGTCCAGCGCCTCGGACGGGATGCGGTAGGAGCGCCCGACTTTCAGCGCCCGCAACTCGCCGGAGGCGATCAGGCGGTAGATGGTCATGTCGGAGACACGCAAGGTGGCTGCGACCTCCGACACGGTCAAGAACGCCGGCTTGGAAAACATGGTGCGCCTTTAGGAGTGAGTGGTGTTGCCAATGTCCACTGTAGTGACGGATGTTAGTAGTGTGAACCCATGCGGGAAGGCGTGCCAAGCGGCGGGCGGCGGACGCGCTCGCTTGGCGACCGCCTCGGCCACGCCTCGCCCGCCCGCCTGGCGGTGGCGGCCTTCAGCCTGGTGGTCTTGGCCGTCGCGGCCCTGCTCTGCCTGCCGATCGCCCGCGCCGGGCCGTACTCCCCGAACGTCATCGACGCCATCTTCACCGCCACCTCGGCGGTCTGCGTCACCGGCCTGACGACCGTCTCGACCGCCGAATACTGGTCCGGGTTCGGCCAGGCGACCATCCTGGCCGGGATGCAGGTGGGCGGGCTGGGGGTGATGACGCTGGGGTCGATGCTGTCGCTGGCGGCCTCCCGGCGCCTCGGCCTGCGCTCAAAGGTGCTGGCGGCATCGGAAACCCGGACCTCGCGGCTGGGCGAGGTCGGCGTCCTGGTGCGGGCCGTCGCCATCATCTCGATCGTGGCCGAACTGCTGCTGACGGCCATCTTGACGCCGCGCTTCATGATGGCCGGGGAGAGCCCCGGCGCGGCCCTTTGGCACGGCCTTTTCTACGGCGTCTCAGCCTTCAACAACGCCGGTTTCACGCCCACGGCCGGGGGGCTCGAGGCCTTCGCCTCCGACTGGTGGGTCCTGGCGCCGATCATGACGGCGGTCTTCGTCGGCTCGCTCGGCTTCCCGGTGATCTTGGACTTGACCCGGCACTGGCGCCGGCCCTCGCTCCTGACCTTGCACTCGAAGCTGACGATCACCTTCTGCCTGGCCCTGCTGGGCCTGGCTTGGGCCGCCTTCTCCGCTATCGAGTGGAACAACCCTGACACCCTCAGCTCGGCGTCCACCAGCACCACCCTGCTCAACACCATGTTCGCCGGGGTCATGACGCGGTCCGGCGGCTTCGCCACCTTCGCCGTCACCGACCAGCACCCGGCCACCACCTTGCTCCAGGACGCGCTCATGTTTGTGGGCGGGGGCTCGGCCTCGACCGCCGGCGGGATCAAGGTCACCACCCTGGCGGTGATGCTGCTGGCGATCCGGGCCGAGGCCCGCGGCGACCGCGACATGGAGGCCTTCGGCCGGCGCCTCGAGCCGTCGGTCCTGCGCGTCGCGGTGACGGTGGCGGTGGCCTCGGTCATGTTCGTCTTCACCGGCGCGCTGATCTTGTCGCTGGTCTCGAACGCGCCGCTGACCCGCATCCTGTTCGAGTCCATATCCGCCTTCGCCACCTGCGGGCTGAG
>JAIROU010000126.1 GCA_031257375.1 Bifidobacteriaceae bacterium | reverse complement strand
CTCAGCCACGACTACCACGGTGTCCAGGTGGCGCCTGTCGTCGCTCCATCTGCGCCACAGCCCGACCCGGTCAAGCTCATGCACGGCGCCCAGGTCGACCTGGGTGTAACTCGGCCCGTACAAGCCGAAGCTCAGGCTGGGGCTGCTGTGGATGCCGTCAGTGACGTCCGTCGCGGCGCCTTCGGTCAAGACGTGGCCGTCCGTCGAAGAGAACCCCGCGGCGCCTTTCCCGAGCGCGGCGCTGGCGTAATCTCCCTGGCTGCTCTCCCCGGCCGAGATCCGGGCTCCGCCCAGCGAGCCCCGGTAGTAGAACTCGGTGCCGTTGTCGCCCCCGTGGCCGAACCGCAGCGGATTGGACCCGACGTTCGGCAACAGCGTCCAACCGCCCGAATAGCTGCTCCGGCCGGTCGCCGCGCCGGAAACCTCTACGGTGATCCCAACCCCGGCGGTCCAGGTCACCTTGACGTCATAGGTCTTGCCGGGCTCGACCGTGACCCCGGTGTCCATCTGCAGCCAATTGGACGGGCTGTCGTCCATGATCCAGAAACTCAGCTCGTTGTTGGACTTGATGTAGAACGACCAGCCCCGGTTGTTGGTCCCGCGGCTGGTGACTATTGTCTGGTAATCCCCGGTCAAAGCTCCGGGCGTGATGCCGTCCAACTCCAGAACCCAGTCGCGCCCGCCGGGCTCGAAAGCCAGATCGTGGGGGACCGTGATGGCGGTGGAGCTGTTGCCCGCGAACACCGCGGCGCCGTCCACGAATCTGACCGCTTGGCTGGCTGTGCCGTGGTGGCCGTTGCCGCTGGCGTCCGTCGCGTCGCCGTCGAACAGCCACGAGGCCACCAGATCCACCTCCACCTCGACCGGCGGCGGATCGTCTTGGGTGGTGATCGAGACCCGGTCGATCGAGCCCCTGTAGAAGTACTGCGTCCCGGTGTTGCCGCCGTTGCCGAACCGGATCGGCTGGCTGACGCCCGAGACGGGCGAACCGGCAGAGTACTGCTTGCTGGCCGTCGCGTCTCCGGTCACGTCCAGGCTCAACTGCCCGGACGACTCCCAAGTCACGGCGACGTTGTAAGTCGAACCCGCCACCGCGGTCACCCCGGTGGCGTAGCGCGCCGAACCCGCGTCCTGCGGGCGTCGGACCATGAACTCGATCGATCCGTTGGGAAAGATGTACAAGATCCAGAACCGCGAGTCCGAATCCCGACTTTGGGCGATGGTCTGATGATTGTTGGTCAAAGCCCCCGGCGTGATCCCATCGACCTCAAGAGTCCACGACTTGCCAGCTGCCGGGGCCAAGGCCTGGTCGTGGGTAACCGTGATCTCGGAGCTGTCGGAGTTGGAAAACACGGCCGCCCCGTCTTGGAACGCGACGCCGGCGCCGACGGTCCCGTCGTGGCCGTTCCCGGAGGAGTCGGCCGCGTCGCCCTCGAACTCCCAAAGCGCCTGGACCACCGGCTCGGGCGGGTCCGCCGCCACGGCCGGAACGGCCGAGCCCAACCCGGCGGCCACCACTGCGGCCACCGCCATCGCGGTCAGGCGCTCAGGACGCCCCCCCCCCCGGCGCTTGCCGAACACCAGCGCGCCGCACCAGCGCGCCGCACCAGCGCGCCGCGCCCGAGCCTGTTGCTGCTCATAACGATCCCGTCCTTCCCGGGCGGCCGCGCCGCCCGGCTAGTCGCCGACACCTGCTCCGAACAGCGGCCCCGCCCGCGCCATCGCGGTGCAACACACCGCCGCCGTTGAATCCCCCGAGTATGTACTAGGCCCATGCATAATGTCAATAGACCAGCCCGACCAATTCCGGCGGCCGGGTCGCGGCCGGGTGGCGGCCCGGCCGTCGGCCGCCCGGTTCCGGTCGGCCGCCCGGTCAGACGCCCGGTCGGATGTGCCAGGATAGGGGACGCCATGACAACCGAGACAACTACCAGCCCGCCCGCGCGGCGGGCCGCGCCGAACCCGCCCGCGCCCCGGCGCGAAGCCCCGATCCTGTCCAGCCAGCGCGCCGGGGAGTTGAACCGCTCCCGCGTGATCCGCGCCCTTTACGCCGGCGGACCGGCCTCCCGCTCCGACCTGGCCCGCCGGTTCGGCGCCACCCGGACGACCATCGGGCAGATCGTCCAACCCCTGATCGACGACGGCCTGATCGCCGAGCAGCCCGCCCCCGCCAACGGCCAAGACGGCCAGAACGGCCAGAACGGCCAGAGGAGGACCGGCAAACCGGCCCGGCCGATCTGGTTCTCCGCCCACGGCTGGCAGGCCGCCGCCGTGGTCCTGCTGCCAGACGGCGCCCAAGTCGCCAGGGTCGGCGCCGACGGCCACGTCTTCGCCGTCCGCCGCCTGGCGTTCCCCCCAGAACCGGCCCACCAGCACGTCTGCCATCAGATCGCCCAAACCATCACCGACCTGGCCGGCGAACCCCCCAATGCCCTGCGCGGCATCGGCGTCACTGTTGGAGGCCTTGTCGACACCTCGGCCGGACGCATCCTGGCGGTAAAACTCGCCCCCTGGATGAACGGCCTCGAGATCGCCCCCGCCCTCGAACAAGCCGCCGCCGCGCCCGCCTTCCTCGACGTCCAACCCCGCGCCCAAGCCCTCGGCGACCTGCTCTTCGGACTCGGCCGGGGCCTGTCCACCTTCGGGTCGATCTATGTTGGCGAGGGCATCGGCGCGGCTTTCGTCATCAACGGCCGCCTCCACGCCGGGCGCAACGGGGCCGGCGGCGAAGTCGGCCACACGGCCGTCCAGATCGGCGGCCCGACCTGCGTCTGCGGGCTCGACGGCTGCTGGGAGGCCCTCGCCTCCAGGCGCTGGCTCCGCCAAGAAGCCGCCAACCGAGGGCTTCCCGACCCCAGCGGGGCCAACGGCCAGTGGCTCGCCGACCACGCCAACTGCGCCGGCGCCCGCCAACTGCGCCGCCAATACGCCACCCACCTGGCCATCGGCATCGCCAACCTCCAGCAGACCCTCGCCCTGCAGACCTACATCATCCACGGCGACCCGACCCCCAACGGCGAACCACTGCGCCAACTCGTCGAGCAGACCGTCCGCGAGCGCTCCTACCCCGCCCCCGGCACAACCACCAGCATCCTGCTGGCCGAGCACGACGACCACGCCGCCCTCCGCGGCGCCGCCGCCATAGCCCTCTCCCACCTCCACCACGTCGCTTTCTAGCTGCCTTGGCAACTGAAACCTTGACGCCCGAGCCGAGTTTTGCGGCCCTCGGGGTCCCCGCGAAAGATCCGCAGCGCAGCAGAGGAGCTTTCGCGGGGCGACTAGAGCCCCAAAAGGGCTTCGGCGTATGCCCGATGCCGCCGCCGCCGGCCCGGGGCGTTAGCTGGCCGCGCGCTTCGGACCGCCGCCCGCGCCGGGGAGCCGGTTCGACGGCCCTGCCCGCCGCGCCCAGCGCCGCCCGATGCCGTCCGCCCGCCCGCGTGGACGGCGCCCGGCGCCGCCAGCCCGCCAGTTGGCCGCCGGGCGGAGAAGGGTTCCGACGTCAAAGTCGCCTCGCACCTGCTCATCGATGTGCTCACGGAGGCGGTGGATGCTGCCGTAGTGATCTCCAACGACAGCGACCTCGCCTACCCCAGGTACGGCAAAGGCGCTTACGTCTGTTCATGGGCATCTGCTTACAGTCACGCGCCTGGCCTAACCAGTGGTTGCCTCCTGGTAAGCAACCGCCATCTGTTCGAGTTCGGCCTTGTGCTGGTCGGCGAACTCTTGTTCCAGACCACGTTGGATCTCCACAAGGCGAACCTCGTAATTCGTCGAGGTGCGACAGTCGAAATCAGCCAAGGCTATGTCGATCTCCGGCTGGGAGCCGAGCAAAGCGCGCTCTTCCGAGGGCGTGAACTCATCCCCTTGGTAGTCCAGCCAAGACTCGCCCAGGGAACCGTCGGGCAGCGTCCGCAACGCCAGCACCAGGGCGTAATGCGGGTTCGGCCCGGACGGCAGGACCGGCATGTCCACGTCCAAGTCAAAACCCGAAGACGCCATGCAGGCACTCCACTCCCGATTCAGAGCGACCCCATCCGGCGAATCCATCACGCCATAGAACACAAGATCCGCCATCGACTGCTGAAGCCAGCCGAAATCCTCCCAGAACTTCGCCGCCGCCTGGGCGCGCTCAGTGGCGGGCGGCTCCGGGTGGGCCGCCACCGCCCGAGCGGCGCACCCGTCTTCGGTCTCTGGCGCGTCGGGCGACTCGGCGCCGTACAGGGCGATATTGTAGGCGGCTTGTCCCGATGCCGTCAGGCCGGCGAAATAACCGCGGTTAGCCGAGGCCTGCTCCGACTCCGACACGTCGGCGGGGGCGGAGCGCCCGTAACCGGACTCGGCCGCCGCCTCGCGCGAGGCGGGCAGCACCGGCAGCGAAGCGAAGGCCGGGCCAGCGATGCCGACGGAGTCGACAGGTGTGTCAGCATACTCGTCGGGCCAATAGTCGAAACCCCGCTCGGCCATGCAGGCCGCCAAGTCCAAGGCGATCGCGTCGTAGCGGGCCTTGATCGCCGTTGTCTGCTCCTCGCCCACGTCGGGCTCGCCGACGTATGGTCGGTAGGCGTCCAGCGGCATCGGATCGGCGATGAGTAGCTGCGATGTCTGAGCCAAAGAATCATCGAACTCGGCGAACCCGGCAGCGCCCGCCGATGAACTCGCGCCCGCTACCGCCGAACCGGCAGCAGAACCCGGACCGCTCTCTGGGCCGCTGCAAGCCGCCAACAACGGCAGGACAGCCACAGCGCAACACCGCCATCGAATTGCCGCCCTCGCCGAAACACGCTCCCGCCCGCCGCGTCCCATATCCGGTTTCCGCGCCCTGGGGAGAGTCGCCAACGGCCGCTCTCCCCAGGGGCTTGGGCCAATCACGCCAAGACATCCCTCAAATCGAGCTTCAGGCCCTCACAGGGTCGGTTTTGCAAGAACTGTAGAACTTGAAGCCCTTGTTGTGTGTCTCGGGGCCGTACCATCCGTCTTGTGAGGCACCGATGTCGGCCTGAACCTTCTTGACCCCCGCGCGGGTGTCGTTACCGTAAATCCCGTCCACCCCGGATGGACCAATTGACTTCTTGTGGCAGGTCTTCACTCCGTTTTGCACAGCTGCGACGTGCGGTCCCTGCGCCCACAGGCCGATCTGGCAATACTGTGACGCCCTGGAGTTAGCGATGCTCACGGGCACAGTGATTTTGTAAGACGAACTGTATGTGTAGGAGACCGTGCCGTTGCAATGCGGGATCCCCGCGGCCTGGGCGGGCGGAACGGCGTCGGTCAGTACGCCGCCGACGAGGCTCAGGGCACTGAGGGCGAGCGCGGAGAAGAGCATTGTTGAGAGCCTTTTGATGCGGGTCATGCTTCATTGTCCTTTCATCGGACCGGAGCTTGACCGGTTGCTCGGTCCAAGCGGTTCGGTCAAACCCGGCTGGTTCGGGGCGAACCGGCCTCCTCCGAGACTACGGGGGGGGGCTTCGGGGTTGTCAATGGCGCGCGCGCCCCGTTGCGGGGCGTCACGCGGCCAACCGGTGGTCCGGGCGCGTCGGCGCACCTGCCCTGCATGACCACCATCGCCAGCGCCGCGCAGACCGCGGAGCCTTTGTCCACCAGCCGCGAACCGCGGCTCGCCATAGAGGCGGGCCCGCGACGGGCGCCGGCCACATCGGCCAGCGACCCGGGGCCGCCACTTAGGCCCTAGCCCTGCCCCCCCCCCAACGCAACCCGGCCAAGCCCCCGCTTGAGATCCTACAGAGAAACAGCCTGTCACCAGCCCAAACACGCGGAACGACACCCACACATCATCCCGAAGGGCCAGAAGTGTTGGAGTCGATGCGGAAGCCGGGTCGCCGGTTCGAGTGTCGGTCATCATGTCGTCGACGGGGCCAGATCGAGCGCGCTAATGATCTGGTCGACGCAGAATTGCTCGCGGTTGGCGATGTCGTCCCAGGTGAACCGAAGGATCCGGTATCCAGCGTTGATCAGCGCGTTCTGCCGGATGCGGTCGCGCTGGAAGGCCGGCCTGGAGCCGTGCGCGGCCCAGCCGTCGACCTCG
>JAIROU010000123.1 GCA_031257375.1 Bifidobacteriaceae bacterium | reverse complement strand
CCCAGCCAGCCCGCCGAAACCCTCCCAGCCCGGCCCAGGACGCCCCAAAGGCACCAACCGACCACCACGAACCCGCCACCCAGCCATCAAACGAACCCGACCCAAGGTTTAAACGCAAGATAATCGACAGCAAGGTTGTCTTGCCGGCACCATTCGGGCCCAGCAGGCCAAGCACCTGACCGGGTGCCAACACCAAGCTTAATTCTGCTAGGACCTCCCGCCGACCATACGACCGCGACACCCTATCCAGACTCAACCGAGCATCAGCGTCCCCGGCAGATCCCTGGATCATTCACTAGCTCGCGGTGTAACTCACGTACGTGTTGGCGCCTTGGACATTGAACCAGGCCTCGCCGGAGTCGAAGCAGCCCGACCAATTCCTGGCTCTCGTGACCCAGGGGCCGGTGTAGTCGGGTTGATTGTTGTAATCGACATGAGCCTGGTACTTGCCTGCCTTGGTGGCGGAACTGCACTGAGCGTTCCATGCGGCGGTCCAGAACTCGATGTAACACCCGTTGGTGCTGGGGCTGTAGGCCACGCCCCACGCCGGAGCCGTAGCAGCCACCCCGGCCGAAACAGCCAAGGCAGAGACCACCGCCACCCGAGCCAACCGCCTGATCGCCTTTCGTTTCCCGAAAACTTCCACCGACCCCTTTCGCTTGCGTGGACCCAATGAATCGCGCCCTCAGCTTCGCAAGCTGTGCGTGGACACCAAATCGAGCATATCATCACCCCATGCCCTTGAATCTGTTCACAGCCTGATAGGGTGGCGGCCGTGACGGGCACCAGGCGGCGGCGCCGGGTGGCGGCGGCCGGATTGGCGCTGGCCGCCATGGCGGCCAGCGCCGCCTTCGGTTACTGGGTCGGCAAACCCGGCGGGCTTGATTTCTTCGGCGGCGCCGGCCGGGCCACGGCCCCGCCGCCCGTTTCTGCGGGCGCTCAGACGGCCACCGGGCCTAGCGGGACCACCGGGTCGGCCGGCGGATCGGCATCGGGCGATCCCCTGCCAAACCCGGCCCTGCCCGAACCCCCGCCCATCGACCCCGAACTGGGCTACCGCGTCTCCGGGTACACGCCCCACGACATCGGCCTGCCCTTCGTCACCCGCAACGAAGTCACCGACCGGACCCTCGAACTGGACGGCGACGGCGCCCTGGTCTACCGCTTGGAGCAGGGCGGCGAGCCGGTCTATCAGCCCGTCACCACCTTGCAGTGGGCCATCGGCGCCCACACCCAGTATTGGTTGACCGGCCAGTCGCTCTGGCTCGACCTGGCGCGGGCCTCGGCCGCCAAGACGCTGGCGGGCAAGATCGAATCGGACGGCGCCTACTATTACCCCTACCGGTACGAGTGGAAGAGCGACGCCCCGCACTTCGACTTCCAGCCGCCCTGGTATTCGGGCATGGCCCAGGGCGAGGCCCTGTCCGTCTTCACCCAGATGGCGCGCGAGTTCCCCGACCAGCCGCAATGGCGCGAGGCGGCGGACCGCACCTTCGAGTCGTTCCTGCAGCCCGTCAGCGCCGACCAGCCCTGGATGACCGACGTGGTCGACGGCTTCGTCTGGTTCGAGGAGTACGTCGACCCGGATCCCTTCCAGGTCCTCAACGGACACATCTTCGCCCTTTTCGGCTTGTACGAATACGCCCAGTTGACCGGCGACCAGCGGGCGCTGGACTTGTTCGACGGCGGGGCCACCACCGCCCTGCACGCCATGGAGACCATCCGGGTTCCGGGCGAGACCTCGCTCTACTGCGTCGAACTGGAGCGCTGCGTCGAGCAGAAATGGCAGCACGGCGACTACCAGAAGATTCACATCGCCCAGTTGGGCATGCTCGAAGCAATGACCGGCGACCCGGCCTTCGGGCGCTGGGCCGAGGCGCTGGCCAGCGACGTCGACTACACCCCCTGGCGGGTGGCCGAGTTGTGGCCCAAGGCCCGCTGACGGCTGGCCGGACCGGGCCGGCGGCGGCGACTGCCTGACCCGTCGGCGCTCATGGCCGGCCGTCGGCGCCAAACGTCAGTGCGGGCGCGTCAACCCGGTCAGGTCCAATCCTGGATCGACAGGCCCGGGACCCGCTGGAATTCGGCCGTGTTGTGGGTCACCAACACGCCGCCCGCCGCCATCACTGTGGCGGCTATGACCAGCTCGTTCGGGCCGATGGGCAGGCCCGCCCGGGCCAGTTCCGCCCGGATGGCGCCGTGATGTCGGGCGGCGGCGGCGTCGAAGGGAACCACGGTCAGCATGGCCAGGAACCTGGCCACGTGCGCGAGGTTTTCCCGCTGTCTGGCTGATCGGTGGGCGCCGAACTCGAGTTCGGCTTGGACCATCGCCGGCACCGCGATTTGCCCCCGCCGCGCCGCCAAGACGCGGTCGCGCAGGCTCGGCGACCGCGCTCGCAGGTAGTTGACGCAGATGTCCGTGTCCAAGAAGTACGTCGGCCCGCTCATAGTTCCGACCGCGGCGCGTCATCTGACCAGTCCAAGTCCGCCGGTGGCAGGAAAGACGGGTCTTCGACCGCGCCGAAGAGGTCGGCGAACCCGGCGGGCCATGCGCTGTCCAAGTCGCGCCGCAGGGCGGCGCTGACCCAGCGGGAGAGCGGAACCCCCTGCTCTTCGGCGCGCGCCGCGGCGGCTTCTAGGACGCCTTGGTCCAGATACAAAGAAACCTGAGGCATGACCTATCGTCCTTTCGGCTAGACGCCTTGTAACATTATGTATGTTACATCAGGCTGATCGGCTGCATGTGATCCGGAACGCAACACGAGGCCCGACTGAAGGCTTCGCGCCATCTCAGACCCAAGTGAGAGACTGGTGCGCATGAGAACTTATGGGGCGGTCCTGGCCGGCGGCGTCGGCGCCCGGCTGGGGCTGTCGGTGCCCAAGCAGATGGTCAAGGTGGCGGGCAAGACCATCTTGGAGCACACCGTCGCCGCCTTCGACGCGCACCCGCTGGTGGACGAGGTCATCGTGATGGTCACCCCCGGCTGGACGGAGCGGGTGGCGACGCTGCTCGGCAACCGGTTCGCCAAACTGTCGCTGATCTTGGAGGGGGGCGTCACCCGCAACGAGACCACCCGCCGGGTGCTCGAGGCCGTCGAGGCCGACGAGGCCAAGGTTTTGTTGCACGATGCCGTCCGCCCGCTGGTGGACGCCAGGATCATCGCCGACTGCGTTCGCGCCTTGGACAGCCACGAGGCCGTCGATGTGGCCATCCCGTCATCGGACACGGTCGTGATGGTCGATGACGACGAGGTCATCACGCGCATCCCCGACCGCTCCCGGCTCAGGCGGGGCCAGACGCCGCAGGCCTTCAAGCTCTCGACCCTCAGGGCGGCCTACGCCAAGGCCATCGAGGACCCCTATTTCCACGCCACCGACGATTGCGGGGTGGTGGTCCGCTACCTGCCGGAGGTCGGCGTCAAATGCGTCCTCGGGTCGGAGAGCAACATCAAGGTGACCCATCCGGTCGACCTGACCATCGCCGACAAACTGTTCCAGCTGGCCACTCGGACGGCGCCGCCGAAGTCGCTGGACGAGCTGACCGAGCAACTGGCCGGGCGGGTGGTGGTGGTGCTGGGCGGCTCCTACGGGATCGGCGCCGAGATCGCCCGCATCGCCAAGGCGGCCGGGGCGGCGGTGGTGGCGCACGGCCGGTCCACCACCGGGCTGCACGTCCAAGACCTCGGCGCGATCGAGCGCGCGCTGGCCGAGGTCGCGGCCGCCCACGGCCGGGTTGACGCGGTGGTGCTGACGGCCGGGGTGCTCAAGATCGGCCCCCTGGCCACGACCCCGCCCGAAGACATCAACCAGTCGATCGCGGTCAACTACACCGCCGCCGTCAACGTCGCCCGCGCCGCCCACCCCCACCTGGCCGCGAGTCGCGGCCACTTGCTGCTGTTCACGTCATCGTCCTACACCCGCGGACGGGAGAACTACGCCCTCTACTCCTCCTCCAAGGCGGCCGTCGTCAACTTGGCCCAAGCTCTGTCCGAGGAATGGGCGGGCGACGGCATCAAGGTCAACGTGGTCAACCCTGAGCGGACCGAGACGCCCATGCGCCTGCAAGCCTTCGGCGAGGAACCGGCCGGCACTCTGCTCTCGGCCGAACAGGTGGCGCGGGCCTCGCTGGACGTGCTCGCCTCAGACCTGACCGGCATGGTGGTCGAGGTCCGCCGCCCCTGACCGCCCGGCCGGGCAAGGCGGGGCGGGCGGCTTATGACTGCACATTGCTAAGATGCTGTCAATCAACTGAAAGGTCCCCAAATGGCTGTTTTGACGGTTCGCAACGTCCCTGACGAAGTGCATCGCGCGCTGCGCGCCCGCGCGTCCGCCCACGGCCGCAGCACCGAGGCCGAGGTCCGCGAGATCTTGGCCACCGCCGTTGACCCGGCGCGGCGAATCCAGCTTGGCGAGGCGCTGTTCTTGGCCGGGCGCGAACTAGGGCTGAGCGACCACGACATCGCCTCGATCAACGCCGTGCGCGACCGCGCCCCGGCCGAGCCGCCGACGCTGCCATGATCGTGCTCGACACCAACGTCGTCTCGGAGGCGATGCGGCCGGAGCCGGACCCGGCCGTCCGGTCCTGGCTCAACGCCCAGGAGACGCGGACGCTGTACCTGTCGAGCGTGACGGTCGCGGAACTCGCCTTTGGGATCGGCCTGGTGCCGGTTGGCGCCCGGCGCGACCGGCTGGCGAGGTCGTTCGACGTGATCCTTGGCCTGTTCCCCGATCGGGTGCTGGCGTTCGACCAGGAGGCCGCACGGCGCTACGCCCAGTTGGCGGTGGCGGCCAGGGCTCTCGGCCGACCGCTGGCGGTGGCCGACGGCTATATCGCGGCCACGGCGGCACGCTGGGGTTTCGCCGTGGCCACGCGAAACGTGCGCGACTTCGCCAACGCCGGGGTTGACGTGATCGACCCCTGGCAACGGCCCTGAGCCCGCGCCAGCGCGCTGGGCGTGGGTTAGCATGGGGCATGATCGACGCTGATTCACTGGTCGTCCTCCACCGGCGCCACTTCGGCCGCTTCGCCGCCACCCCCCTGGCCAACCCCCTCGACGCCTACCCGGCCCACCGGCGGGCCTGGGCCAATTTCCGCACGAAGGAGTGGGCTGGTTTCACCCTCGTCCACCCGGACCTGTTCGGCTCGATGATCTTGCAAGACGCCAAGTACCTGGCCAGCTCCGAGATCTACGTCTACGACCGGGCCAGCGGCGAACTCGCCCAGCGCGCCGCCAACGCGCCCGGGGGCTCGCTGCGCCTGCCCGCCAAACTGGCCGACGCGGCGGTCGCGCTCCACCAGCGCGGCTACCGGCTGGCCTACAACTTCGAGCCCGGCCGGGTCCGCGTCATGGTCCGGATCGACCCGGCCGGCGCCACGCCCGGCATCAACGCCAACCTCGTGCTCGACGCCGCCAAAGCCTCGCCGCCGCTGGTCGTCTCGGCCCGGCTGCCGGGCGGCCGCGACGCCAGCCTGTACACCAACAAGATCGTCTACCCGGCCGCCGGCGCCATCGAAGTCGGCGGGCGCCGCTACGAGTTCGACCCCGCCCGCGACTGCGCGATCCTCGACGAGCACAAGTCCCGCCTGCCTTACCGCACCGAATGGACCTGGGGCACCTTCGCCATGCCGGCCCCGGGCGGCGGCTTCTTCGGCGCCAACTTCGCCGCCCGCCCGCAATTTGACGACCAGGAGGAAGAGTCCTGCTTGTGGACCCCGGCCGCCGCCGAGCCGCTGGCGCGGATCAGCTTCGAGCCGTCGGCGGGGGACGACCTGTCGCCGTGGACGGTCCGCTCGGCCGACGGCCGCTTGGACGTCACCTTCACGCCCGAGGGCGCCAAGGGCGTCAGCCACCAGCTCGGCTTGGCGTCGATCGACTACCAGCAGCGTTTCGGCTCGTATTCCGGCAGTTTGAGGGCCGCCGATGCCGTCCACAGTTTCGAGGGCGTCCATGGGGTCCTGGAACACATGAAGGCCCGCCTCTGACCCGGCCTTGTCTTGCCTTGCCTTGCCTTGCCTTGCCTTGCCGGGTCGTCGGCATCGGCTGTTTAGGCGTTTTGGCTGGTAGGACCAGTGTCAGAGGTGGGTTCTAGAGTGGTTCGCATGGAGATCGCTAAGGCCATGGCGGCCCCGCCGGGCGATGCGGAGGCGGCTGGCGTCTGGGATGGCCTGAGCGCGTCCGAGTTGGAGGAGTTGGCCGAGGAGATGGACGCGGTCGAACTGCTCGGCCTGGCCGAGGCCCTGGGCGCGGGGCCGCTGGCGGGACTGATTCTGGCCAAGGCCCAGGAGACCGACCAAGTCGGCCCGGGCGACCTAATCAGATTGACCGCCCTGTACGACAGGCAGACCAGGTGGTGCCAGGCGCAGGCGGCCTTGGCGCTGGGCCAAGCCTGCGAGCAGGCCGACGAGGGCGGCGGGGCCGGGGACTGCCCGCCCGCCTGGGCGCTGATCGACGAGGCGGCCCTGGTCTGCGGGCGCACCCGGCGCTGGGCCGGGGAACTGGCCCGGGTCGGGCGGGCCGCGTTGGACACCCCGGCCCTCAAAGACAGCCTCGACCGGGGCTTGGTGGACCGGGCCAGCGCGGACGCGATCCTGCGGGCCGCCAATCGCCTGAAGGACCGGGGCGACCGGGCGCGGGTGGTGGCCCACGGGCTGCGGCTGGCGGTTCTGCCGGTGGCCCGCCCGGACATCCAGGACGGCTGCGAACGCCTGGCGGCCAAGTTGGACCCGCAGGGCCTGTCACACGCCCACCAGACCGCCTACCAAGAACGTTCCTTCCGTTACCGGGCGCGGGCGGCGTCAATGGGGATGCTGACGGTGTACGGCGCCGCTCACGAGCTGTCTTGGGTTCAGGCCGCCGTCGAAGCCGCCGTCCGCGACCAGCCCGGCGACCAGGAGGACGGCGCCGCGCCGCGGACCATGGCCCAACGCCGCCACGACGCCTTCATCGCCCATTTCCGGCCCGCGCCTGGCGCTGAAGGCGGGACGGGCGGACTGGGCCAGGTCGGCGGCGCGCCCGTGCGCCCGCCCGACGCCCCCCTGGGGCCGCGATACGAAGTGTTGGTGCGGCTCGACGCGACCACATTGTTAGGCTTGGACGACAATCCGGGATTGATCCTCGGGGCTGGGCCGATACCGGCCGAGGTTGGCCGCCAGATCGCGGCCGACGCGACCTGGCGCGGCCTGTTCGTCGACCCGTTGAGCGGCCGACCGGTCTGGGCGTCCCCGAAAGCTTTCCGGGCCGGAATAGTCCTTGGCCCCACAAGCCCGCTCGGGCGGGACGGGAAGCCACCGCCAAGGTACCCCGTGTACTGCCCGAATTGCGGCGGCCCCCCGCCGGGCGCCGGACCAC
>JAIROU010000056.1 GCA_031257375.1 Bifidobacteriaceae bacterium | reverse complement strand
GGACAGCAGCGACACCACCCGCGCGGCCCGGGCGGGGCCGGATTCCCTCGCCCGTGTCGGGGCCGGCCTGGCGAGCCGCGGGTATGGCCGCGGGGCGGCCGGTTGGCCCTGGTGGGCGGCCCGCGCCCCCAGCCAGCGGTCCTCGACCTGGCGGCGCAGGGCGTCCGGCTCGACCACTTCGACGGCCGCGCCCCAGGCCGCCAGGTCGAACGGGTCGGCGCTGTCCAGCCGCCACAGGCCTGCGCCCCGCCCGTCCGGCCGGGCGCCTTGGAGGGCCAGGACGCGGGCGGCGGCGGCGTCCGCCCGAACGGCGCCCGGTCCGGCCGCCTGGCGGTCGAGCGCGGCCTTGAAGCGCGCGCCGACCTGAGCGGCGGGCGGCGGGTCGAACGCGCCCGCCGGGCCTTCGGCCTTGACCGGGCCGATGATCCGCCTGAGGTTGTAGGTCCGCTCCGCCTGCCGATCCAGGTCGAACCCGAACAGGTACCAGGCGCCGCCGCGCTTGGTCAGGCGCAACGGCTCGACCCGCCGCCCGGCCAGGCTCCCGGTGGCGCCGGTGAGATAGTCGAACCGCACCCGCCGCCGCTCGAAGATGGCGGCCAGCAACTCGCCCGCGCCGGGCGCCGGGGCGTACAGGGCGGTGTCCAGGCCATCGCTGGGGTCGGGCGGGCGGGCACCGGACGGGCCGGGCAGCGGCGCCAGTTTGGTCAGCGCCGCTCTGGCCGCCCATTCGATCTCGCTGCCCCGCCAAGCGGCCAAAGCCAGCGCGATGGCGGCGTGCTCCGGCGCGGTGAACTGGAGCGGCGGCATCGCGTAGCCCTCCGCCCCGAGGCGGTAATGGCCATCGGATTCTTCCAGCGCCACGCCCAAGGCCGACCGCAGCGCCTCTTTGGTGCGCTCGAAGGTCCGCTCCTCGGTGATTCCGAGCAAACTCATCAACTGCTCGCGGCCGAGCCCTTGGGGGTGGGCCATCAGCGCGATGATTAGGTTCAGCAGTCGGGCTGCCGTCTGGTCGGCGTTGCTCACCGGACCAACGTATAACGTGGAGCCGTGGTTGTGTCGATCGAATGGGCGCGGGCTTCGATCATCGAGGTGGCCGACGCCCGTCCGGGCCTCCAGGAGTTGGTCTGCCGCCTCGAGGACGGAGCCGAGGTCCTGGCCGTGGCCTACACCGAGTTGTTCGGCCGCCTCGCGCCCGGCGCCGAGGTCTGGCTGAACACGCGGGCGCTCAGCCTGGGGCTCGGCACCGGCGGGGTCGCCTTCGTGGTCGCGCCCGCCGGCCCGGACCGCCCGCCGCCGTCCCCAACCCCTCCCGGCGGTCCCGCCCCGGACCCGGGCCGCGCCGACGAGGATTCCGGCTTCCTCGTCAAAGCCCGCTACACACCGCTCCAGGTGGTCCGGCCGGGCGTCGATTCGCCCCACTCTGCCCACCACGAACTGCTCCAACAGGCCGACTCGCTCGAGGGCATGCCGGTGGTGGTGGCCGACCTCCACTCGTCGCTGCCCGCCATCTGCGCCGCCATCCGCCACGACGCCGATGCCCCCCGCGGAGCCGGGCCGCGGCTGGTCTACATCATGACGGACGGGGCCGCCCTGCCGATCGCCTTCTCCCGGACGGTCGCCCGCCTGGTCGCGGACGGGACCCTGGCCGCCACCATCACCGCCGGTCAGGCCTTCGGCGGCGATTTCGAGGCGGTCTCGCTCCATTCGGCCCTCCTGGCGGCCCGCCACGTCGCCAAGGCCGACATCGCCATCTGCGTCCAAGGTCCCGGCAACCTCGGCAGCGACACCCCTTGGGGCTTCTCCGGCGTGGCCGCGGGCGATGCCGTCAACGCCATCGCCGCCCTCGGCGGCCGGCCGGTCGGCTGCCTGCGCGTCTCCGGGGCCGACCGGCGCCCACGCCATCGGGGACTCTCGCACCACTCGCTGATCGCCTACGGCCGGGTGGCGCTGGCCGCCGCCGACTTGGCGCTGCCGATCTTCACCGGCGACCTGGCGGAACTCGGCCGGATGGTCGAGGCGGCCGCCGCCCCCCTGGCCGCCCGGCACCGGTTGGCGCCAGTCGCCCTCGACGGCCTGGCCGGCGCCCTCGGGCGGACGCCCGGTCTCAGCACCATGGGGCGCGGATTCCGGGACGACCCGGCCGCCTTCCTGGCCGCCGCCGCCGCCGGCCGCCTCGCCCTCAGCCTGCTCCCTGGGCCGGTCAGGCCCCCAGGGTCAGCTCTTTGACCTCGTCGTATTGCTGGCGGACGACGGGGGCCGGCTTGCCGGCGACGACCTGGGTGCCCTCGCGCGGCCAGACCGGCAGTTCACCGGTCGCCGTCCAGGCGGCCTGGCGGGCGGCGCCATCGGCCACGTACTCGCCCGGCGGCGGCACCACGACCTCGCGGCCGAAGACTGTCGGCGCGATCTGGCGAACGGCCTCGGAGTTGGCGCCCCCGCCGATCAAGAACAGGCGGCTGACCTCCAAGCCCTGACGCTCGATCGCGCTGAGGCCGTCCGCCAGCAGGCAGCACAGGCCCTCGACGGCCGCCCGGGCGGCGTGGGCGGGGGTCGAGTTGCCCAGCCGCCAGCCGTGCCAGGCCCCGCTGGCGTGAGGCTTGTTCGGGGTCCGCTCGCCCTCCAGGTACGGCACCATAACCAGGCCGCCGGCACCGGGCGGCGCGGACAGGGCCAAGCGGTCGAACTCCTGGTAGGAGACGCCCAAAAAACCGGCCACCGCCTCGATGACGCGGGCGCCGTTGAGCGTGCAGGCCAGCGGCAGGTAGCGGCCGGTGGCGTCGGCGAAGCCGGTGACCAGGCCGGATTCGTCGGCGATCGGCTTGGACGAGATCGCGCTGACCACCCCCGAGGTGCCGATCGAGACCGCCACGTCGCCCTTTCGCAGGCCCAGGCCCAGGGCGGCGGCGGCGTTGTCGCCGGCCCCCGGCCCCAGTATCGCCCCGCCGGCGCCCAGGCCCGCGCCCGGCCCGGCGGCCGCGACCCGGCCGCCGGATTCAGAGGGGCCGAGCACCCGGGGCAGCTTGGGCAAGTCCCCGACCGGCCGACCCAGGGCGGCCGCCAGCAGATCGAGCCGGTACGCCTCGTCAAACGGCGACCAATAGCCCGTGCCGGAGACGTCCGAGCGATCCGTCACCAGCCCGTCCAGTCCCGCCGCCCCGGCCAGCCGCCAGGTCAGCCAATCGTGCGGGAGCGCCACCGCCGCCAGGCGGGCGGCGCCCTCCGGCTCGGTCTCGGCCAGCCAGCGCAGTTTGGTGACCGTCAGCGAGGCCACCGGCACCGAGCCGATGGCGCCGACCCAGGCCCGCGCCCCGGCCGCCCGGTCGCCGTCGCCCAACTCGCGGATCAACTGCTCGGCGGCCCCCGCCGAGCGGGTGTCGTTCCAGAGCAGGGCCGGGCGGATGACCTGACCCTCGGCGTCCAAAGCGACCATGCCGTGCTGTTGGCCGCCAACGGCAACGGCCGCCACGTCGTCAAGTCCCCCGGCGGCATCGGCGGCCTGTTGGAAAGCCGACCACCAGGCGGCCGGGTCGACCTCGGCGCCCTCCGGGTGGGCGGCCCGGCCGGAGCGCCGCAGCGCCCCGGTGGCGGCGTCGCGGATGACGATCTTGCAGGACTGGGTGGACGTGTCCACCCCCGCGACCAGGGTCATCGCGCGCCGACCAGGAACTCGATGGCCAATTGGTTGAGCCGGACGAAGCCGAAGCCGCGCTTGGCCAGCGCGTCCGGGTCGGCCGTCCGGTAGGCCGAGTCGTCGGCCAGGAACTGCTCCAGGGTCTCCCCCGGCGCCAGGGTCGGCTCCGACAGCTCTGTCACGCCGGCGGCGGCCACGGCCGCGGCGACCTCCGGATCGGCCCGGAAGGCCTGCGCGCGCTCCTTCAGCAGGAGGTACATCTCCATGTTGGCGGCGGCCGTTAGCCAGACCTGGGCCGGGTCCTCGGTCCGGGAGGGCTTGTAGTCGAAGTGGCGCGGGCCGTCGTAGCGCGGGCCGCCGCCGGGGAAGCCGTTCTCCAGCAGGTCCACCGTCCCGAAGGCGCTGAGCAGGTCGCCGTGGCCGAAGACCAGGTCTTGATCGAACTTGATCGACTTCTGCCCGTTCAGGTCGATGTGGAAAAGCTTGCCCGCCCACAGCGCCTGAGCGATTCCGGCCGTGTAGTTCAGGCAGGCCATCTGCTCGTGGCCGACCTCCGGGTTCAGCCCGACGATGTCCTTGTTCTCCAGCCGCTCGATGAAGGCCAGGGCGTGGCCGACGGTCGGCAGCAAGATGTCCCCGCGCGGCTCGTTCGGCTTCGGCTCGAGGGCGATCCTCAAGCCGTAGCCCTTGTCCTTGATGTACTGGGCGACCGTGTCCAACCCCTCGGCGTAGCGGCTGAGGGCCGCGAAGTAGTCCTTGGCGACGTCGTACTCGGCGCCCTCGCGCCCGCCCCACATGACGAACGTCTGGGCGCCCAACTCGGCCGCCAGGTCGACGTTCCGCAGCACCTTGGCCAGCCCGAACCGCCGCACCCGGCGGTCGTTCGAGGTGAAGGCGCCGTCTTTGAAGACCGGGTGGGAGAAGGTGTTGGTGGTGACCATCTCGACCACGATCCCGCTCTCCTGGAGGGCCTGTGAGAAGCGGGCCAGGATCCGCCCGCGCTCGGCCTCGGTCGAGCCGAAGGGGATCAGGTCGTCATCGTGGAAGGTGATCCCCCAGGCCCCGATCTCCTTGAGGTTCCAGACCACTTCGACCGGGTCGAACTTTGGCCGCGAGGCCGAGCCGAACTGGTCTTGTCCGGCCCAGTCGACGGTCCACAGCCCGAATGAGAACTTGTCGGCGGGGGTTGGTGCTGGGATGCCTGGCATGGCGCGCTCCTTGTCAGTGGTCGTCGGACGCGCTTCGACCCGCCCGAGGGGCCTTTTGGCTCGCGGAGGCCCCGCGTCCGGTGATTTGTAGATGTCATAAACTTATCCCAGGGCGCGGCGCCCGGCCGTGGCCAATGGTCCCGTTTAGGGCTTTTCGGCGTCCGATGCCGCCAGTCGGCCGACGCTCGACGCGCGGCGCCGCCCCTCCCGCCAGGACCTTCACCGGATCGCCGGGTTCACCGCCGCCAGCGGATCAACGGCACCCGCATCTCGGCGGCGGTGAGCGAGCCGTGGTGGCCGACCATTTTGGCCGCGCCGCCGCCGACGCGCGAGTCGAGGACCGTCCCGCGCCCGGCCAGGGCCGCGACGACGTCGCCCAAGTAGGGCCTGACCCGTTGGTCGACCTGGCCGAACAGGCCCGCCGCGACCGCCTCTCGCCTGGTCAGCACCCAGGCCGCGGGGCCGAGGCGCCGCCGCCAGCGGGCGGCCACGGCCGCCGGGTCGGCGCCGTACAGGTGAACCGCCCGGGCCTCGCCCGCGACCACGTCCACCCCTTCGGCCAGCGCCGGGTCCTTGGCCACGTCCCAAACCGGGGCGCCGGTCACGTCGACCTGGCCGTGGTCGGCCGTCAACCAGACCTCCCAGCCCCGCCCCAGCCGCGCGACCAGGTGGCGCACGGCCGCGTCGAGCGCCTCAAGGGCCTCGGCCCAGGCCGCCGACCGCCACCCGGCGGCATGCCCGATCTTGTCCAGCGCACCCACATAGACGTACAGCAGCCCGTCACCGGCGCGGGCCGCCGCCAGGGCCGCCGCCACGATCGCGGCCGGCCGCTTGGCGGCCGGATGGAACCGGGCGCCCCGCAGCGACGACTGGGTCATCGGGGAATCCGCGAAACGGGCCTCCCCGACGAACCCGGCCGGCCGGCCGGCCGCGTCCAGCCGCTCGAAGACGGTCGCGTGCGGCTGCCAGGCCCGCGGCGGGGTCGGCGTGTCCCACTGGATCAGGTTGGCCCGCCGCCCGGTCGCCGGGTCGCGCAGGCTGTAGCCGGCCAGCGCCGTTTGGCCCGGCGCCAAGCCGGTGCCGAGGCTGCCCAGCGACGCCACCGTGGTCGAGGGAAAGCCGCTGACCAGGGTTTCGCTCGGCTGCGCGGCCAGGAACGGGGCGTGCCCGCGGCGCGCCCCCAGGTTGGCCAGGCCCAGCCCGTCGACCAACAGGATCACGATGCCGCGCGGCCGGTCGCCCGCCGAACTCGCGTCCGCCCACCCCGCCCAGGGGTCCCCCGCCCCGCCGCCCGACCCGTCCGCCACGTCCGGCCCGCCAACCGAACCAGGCCCGTCGACCAGACCAGGCCCGTCCGCCGTCAGATCGGCCCCCGCCGGTCCGCCGCCGGGCGGCCAGGCGGGCAACTCGATTCCGAGGCGGGCGACGGCGGCCGGGAGAACGCGGCTGAGGCTGGGGCCGCGGTAGCGCGGCATCGTGACCCAATCGGGTATGGCGGCCGGACCGTCGCCGCCCGCCCCCGCCCCCCCGGTGGCCGGCATCGTCAGGCGGCCCGGGCGGTCGTCGCGTAAAGCTGGCGGGCGAACTGCGTCAATTTGGCGGCCTGCCCCCCGCCGCCCGTCTCGGCGGCGGCCTGCAAGCTCAAGTCTTCGCCGGACAGCGACCCCGAGTAGCCGTGGTCGGCGATGCACTCGGGGTCGCCGCAACTGGCCGGATCGAGGTCCAAAGCCTTGTTCGAGCCCCAGTCGACGGACAGGCGGACCATGCCGGGCGGGTCGCCGGAGCCGGGCCGGGGGTCCTGGACGGTGATCCGGGCGAGCGTGACCGACTGGATCCGGCGCAGGGGCACGGCCTCGGTCGAGGACGCCACGGCGGCCGGGCCTGACTCGTCGGAGGCGTGGTCGTCGACGTGGGCCGAGATCAGTCGGGTCTCGGTGAGCAGGACCACGGTCAAGTGCCGGCCGATCGTGCCGACGCCGAAGGCGACGTCCGGCTGGACGTAGAAGGCCACCGGCGCCTCGCCGCCCAAGGCGGTCTCCAGCGCCTCGGCCACGATCTCAGGGAAATATCCGACCTGGTCCAACTCGGCCAGCAGAGTTCGGTTTCGAGGCATGAGTCCATCTTGGCAGACCGGCCGCGCAGAATCAGTTTGCCCTGTGGATGACTGTCAAAAGGACTATCGTGAAGGCGCTAAACGGTGGCGAGAAAGGACGAATATGGCGCGGCGCGCGGCGGGGACGGCTCTGGCGGAGCCGGTCGAGGAGCGGATCACCGACATCGACGTTTCGACGGAGTTGTCGCAGTCGTTCCTCGAATACGCCTACTCGGTCATCTACGCCCGAGCCCTGCCGGACGCCCGCGACGGCCTCAAGCCCGTCCAGCGGCGCATCCTCTACCAGATGTCGCAGATGCGGCTGGTCCCCGAACGGCCCCACGTCAAGTCCGCCCGCGTGGTCGGGGACGTCATGGGCCGCCTGCACCCCCACGGCGACACGGCCATCTACGACGCCCTGGTCCGCCTGGCCCAGCCGTTCTCGCTGCGCCTGCCGATGGTCGACGGCCACGGCAACTTCGGCTCCTTGGACGACGGCCCGGCCGCCCCGCGTTACACCGAGGCCCGGATGGCCCCGGCCGCCGTCGCCATGACGGCCGGGCTGGACGAGGACATGGTCGACTTCGTCCCCAATTACGACTCGTCGGCCACCCAGCCCGCGGTCCTGCCCGCCGCCATCCCCAACCTGCTGGTCAACGGCGCCGCCGGGATCGCGGTCGGGATGGCCACCAACATGCCGCCGCACAACCTGGTCGAGGTCTGCGCCGCCGCCCGGCACCTGCTGGCCCATCCGGAGGCCACGCCGGATGAGTTGATGCGGCTGGTGCCCGGCCCGGACCTGCCCGGCGGCGGGCGGATCGTCGGCTTGGACGGCGTCCGCGACGCCTATCTGACCGGCCGGGGCGTCTTCCGCACCCGCGCCACCGCCCGGATCGAGAAGGTCACCGCCCGGCGGATGGGGATCGTGGTGACCGAGCTGCCCTACCTGGTCGGCCCGGAGAAGGTGATCGAGAAGATCAAAGACCAGGTCCAGGCGCGGCGCCTGCAGGGCGTGGCGGCCGTCACCGACCTGACCGACCGCAAGCGCGGGCTGCGGCTGCTGATCGAGGTCAAGTCCGGTTTCAACGCCGAGGCCGTGCTGGCGGAGCTGTACCGGCTGACGCCGATGGAGGACTCCTTCGCCATCAACAACCTGGCCCTGGTCGACGGCCAGCCGCGCACCCTGGGCCTCAAAGAGCTCCTGGAAGTCTTCGTCGCCCACCGCCTGACGGTGGTCCGCCGCCGCACCGCCCACCGCCTCGCGCGCCGCCGCGAGCGCCGCCACCTGGTCGAGGGGCTGCTGATCGCGGTGCTGAACATCGACGAGGTCATCGAAGTGATCCGGACTTCCGACGATGCCGCCGCCGCCCGCCAGCGCCTGATGTCCGTCTTCGATTTGAGCGAGCCGCAAGCCGAGTACATCCTGGAGCTGCGGCTGCGCCGCCTGACCAAGTTCTCCCGCCTCGAGCTGGAGGCCGAGGCCGACCAGTTGGCCGCCGAGATCGCCGCCCTGGACTCGGTCTTGGCCTCCGAGGCGGCCCTGCGGGCGGTCGTCGCGGAGGAACTGGTGGAGGTGGCGGCCCAGTTCGGGACCCCCCGGCGAACCGTCTTGCTGGAGGCCGCGCCGGCGCCGTCGCCGGGCGCCCGCCCCGGCGCCGCGGCCGAGGCCGGCCCGCTGGAGGTCCTGGACGCGCCCTGCTGGGTCCTGCTCTCGGCCACCGGTCTGATGGCCCGGACCGCCTCGGACGGGCCGGTCGCGCGCGACGGCGAGCGGTCGGCGCACGATGCCGTCCGCTCGGCCGTGGCTGCCACCGCCCGCGGCGCTGTGGCCGCCGTCACCAGCGCCGGGCGGGCGCTGAAGATCTCCTGCCTGGACCTGCCGGTGCTGCCGGCGGCGGCCGGGGCGCCGTCGCTGGCCGGCGGGGCGCGGGTGGCCGAGTTGTTCGAGCTGGGCCGGGGCGAGTCGGTGGTCGGCCTGGCCCCGCTCTTGGAGGACGCCCCTCCGTTGGCGCTCGGCACCGCTGGCGGCGTGGTCAAGCGCCTCAGCGGCCAGGATTTGCCGGGGAACAAGGACGAGTGGCAGGTGATCGGCCTTCGGCCGGGCGACCGCCTGATCGGCTGCGGCCCGGGGCCTGACTCGGCCTGGCTGACGTTCATCGCCTCCGACGCCCAGCTGCTGCGCTTCGAGGCCGCCTCGGTGCGGCCCCAGGGCCGGGCGGCCGGCGGCATGGCCGGGATCAAGCTGGCGGCCGGGGCGGAAGCCGTCTTCTTCGGCGCGGTCGAGGCGCTGGAGGCGGCCGAGGTCGTGTCCGTGGCCGGTTCCGGCCGCACCCTGCCCGGCCTGGAGGCGGGCTTCGCCAAGGTCACCCCCCTGGCCCAGTACCCGTCCAAGGGCCGCGCCACCGGCGGCGTCCGCTGCCAGCGCTTCTTGAAGGGCCAAGACCGCCTGATCGCGGCCTGGGCCGGCCCGGCCCCCGCCCGAGCCCTCACCACCACCGGCAAACCGATCCCCCTCCCCCCGCCCGACCCCCGCCGCGACGCCTCCGGCGCCCCCCTAAAAACCCCCCCAGACGCCATCGGCTAAACCCGGGGACGGTCCTTTCGTCTCAAACCCGGGGACACACCTTGCGCACGCCGACCCGCCGCCCGCTCGGCGCGGCATCGTAAACCCGGGGACGGTCCTTTCGTCTCAAGCCCGGGGACACACCTTGCGCTGGGCGACCCGCCGCCCGATCGGGCATTCGGGCGGGCGCCAGCCGGCGCCAGGCGCTCGTGCCCCTAAGGTGGACGGCATGGGCTGGGAGCGGGTCAAGGCGTTCGCGGACGCGCGCGGCGGCGCCTATTCGATCCTGGCTCTGCGCGGCGGGCGGGTGGTGGCCGAGTTCCGGCGCGGCTGCGGGCCGGACTCGCTGTTCTATTGCTTCTCGGTGACCAAGCCGGTCACGGCCATGGCGGTGCATCTGCTGGCCGAGCGCGGCCGGCTCGACCTGGACCGGCCGATCGCCCGGCACTGGCCCGAGTTCGGCCGGAACGGCAAGGCCGCCATCACCGCGCGGCAGGTCTTGACGCACCGGGCGGGGGTGCCCGCGGCGCTCGGCCACCCCGGCCTCGACATAGCCGCCATGGGCGACTGGGACTTGTCGGTGCGGGCGGCGGCGCGCGCCCGCCCCCGCTACCGGCCCGGCCGGGTGGTCGCCTACCACGTCTTGACCTTCGGGTTCATCCTCGGAGAACTGGTCCGCCGGGTCAGCGGGGAGCTGATCGACCGTTTCGCCGGGCGGGAGTTCTTCGCCCCGCTGGGGATGGACGCCCACTTGAGGCTCCCGGCCGGGGAGGTCCGGCGGGTGGTGCCCGTGCGCGGTAAGGGCGGCAACTTAGCCAGCCCGGTGTTCCTGAACCGTCCCGCGATGCGGCGGGCGCTGGTCCCGGCGGCCTCGCTGCACACCACGGCCCGCTCGCTGGCCAGCTTCTACCAGATGCTCTTGGCGGACGGGTTGACCGCGTCAGGCCGCCGCCTGCTGCGGCCCGCCACGGTCGCGTCCGCGCTGGCCGTCAGCTCGGACGGCGCCGTCGACCGCACGCTGCGCCAGCGGCAGCGCTACGGCCAGGGGTTCCAGCTCGGCGGGCTGCCCGGCGTGGTCCGCGGGATCGGCACCGCCTCGCCCCCGAGCGCCTTCGGGCACAACGGCTCGGCCGTCTGCAACGCCTGGGCCGAGCCAGAGCGCCAATTGGTCTTCATCTACCTTTCGAACACGACCCAGCTGATCCGCCCCGGCTTGGCCTTCGCCTCGGCCCTGTCCGACCTGGCTTGGGCGGCGTTCGACGCCGCTTGACCCGGGGTTTGCCGCCGATCCCGCGCCGTGGCCCGCCTGCCGTCCCGACGCGCTCGGGCGCCGCTCCGATGCCGCCGGTCACAGCGTTGCCGCCTTCACGCTGACTTAGCCGACGTGGCTCGGGCCCGGCGGGAAGACCGACGCCGATGCCGCGCCCGGCGGACGGCGGGTCGGCGTCCGCAAGGTGTGTCCCCAGGTTTGAGACGAAAGGACCGTCCCCGGGTTTACGATGCCGCGCCCGGCGGACGGCGGGTCGGCGTCCGCGAGGTGTGTCCCCAGGTTTGAGACGAAAGGTCCGTCCCCGGGTTTACGATGCCGCGCTTAGCAGGCGGCGGGTGGCCGTCGGCGCGGACGGCGATCAGTCAGCGGGGGATCTGACCGGGCGGGCCGGGGACTCGGGGGCTGGCGGGCGCGGGCGGGGGGGCCCGGGGGGCGCGCCGCCCCCCCCCCGCGGCGCCCCGCCCCGCGACCGCCCCGGCCCCGCCCCCCCCCC
>JAIROU010000421.1 GCA_031257375.1 Bifidobacteriaceae bacterium | reverse complement strand
CTCCCGCTCCCGCCGCTCTCGTTCCCGCCGCTCCCGCTCCCGCTCCCGCCGCTCCCGCCCCCGCTCCCGCCCCCGCTCCCGCCGCCCCCGCCGCCGCTGCCGCCGGCGCGCCCGCGCCCGCCGCCCCCGCCCGCCCGGCCAAGGCGCCTGCCGCGCCGGCACCGGCCCGTAGGGCCGCGGCGGCGTTGAAGCTGCCCAAGGGGGGGTTCGACCCGCTGGTCATAGGACGGCGGATCAGATTCTTCAGGCTCCAAAAGGGGCTCAAACTTGAGCAACTGGCGGCGGCGGCCGGGCGCGCGGCATCGGGCATATCGGCCATCGAAAACGGGCTCCGCAGCCCGACGCTGGCCCAACTGGGCGCCATCGCCAGCGCGCTGGGGGTGGCGCCGAAAGCGCTCTTCGACCCCAACCCCCCGACCGAGCGCGACGCCCTCGAGATCGAGTGGGAGCGGACCCAGCGCGACCCGGCCTACGCCGCCAGCGGGCTGCCGCCGGTCAAGGTCACGCGGACGACCCCGGCCGGAACGCTCGAGGCGCTGGTCGCCCTGGCGCGCGAGTTGCGCCGGGTGCGCGAGGAGCGGGTCGCCACCCCGGAGGCGGCGCGGCGGGCGAACGCCGCCCTGCGCCTGGAGATGCGCGCCCAGGACGACTACTTCCCGGATCTCGAGCAGGCCGCCGCCGACTTGTTGGACCTGGCCGGGCGCGAACCCGGCGAGCCGATGGACCAGGCCGACCTGGCGGCGCTGACCGGCAAGCTCGGCTTCGAACTGCGCTTCGTGGAAGATCTTCCCCAGACCACCCGCTCGGTGCTGGACACCAAGCGGCGCCGCCTCTACCTGCCCAGCCGGGCCGGGACCGGCGACCTGCGTTCGACCGTGCTCCAGGCGCTCGCCTCGCATCTGCTGGGGCACGGCGAGCCGGAAGATTACCGGGCCTTCCTGCGCCAGCGGGTTGAGGCGAACTACCTGGCCGGGGCCGTGCTGATGCCGGAGAGCGCGGCCGTGTGGACGCTCGGCGGCGCCAAGGCCCGGCGGTCGCTGTCGATCGAGGAGTTCCGGGACGCCTTCGCGGTGTCCTACGAGATGGCGGCCCACCGGTTCGTCAACTTGGCCACCCGCCACCTGGGGCTGCGGGTGCACTTCGCCAAGGTCCATTCTTCGGGGGTGATCCACAAATCCTACGAGAACGACGGCCTGATCTTCCCGACCGATCCGCAGGGCGCCATCGAGGGCCAGTTCATGTGCCACTACTGGGCCGGCCGGAACGTCTTCGAGGCCGACCGCCCGGACCAGCGCTACGCCCAGTACACCGACACCCCGCAGGGCGCCTTCTGGGCGACTTCGCACCTCAAGCAGACGGCGGACGGGGTCTTCTCGGTCTCGGTCGGCTGCCGGGCGGAGGACGCGCGCTGGTTCGCAGGCGCCGACACCCGCGTCCGCCTGCGCTCCGACTGCCCCGACCCGTCCTGCTGCCGGACCCCGCCGGCCGACCTGGCCGAGGAGTGGGCCGGCTGGGCCTGGCCGGCCGCCCGCCCGCACTCGTCCGTCCTGGCCGCCATGCCGACCGGGGCCTTCCCCGGCGTCGACCTGACCGACGTCTATCAATTCCTGGAGCGCCAGGATTCCTGAACCCGGGGTTCACCGCGAACGCCTGCGCTGCGAAATCTGAGTGAGACTCAGCCACGGCGCCTGGCGCCGTGGCTGAGCCGCACTCAGATTTCGGCGGGCTGCGGCCAGGTCCCTGAGGAAGCCGGGCGCGCCACACCCGGACTGGCCGCACATGGCGCCTGGCGCCATGTGCGGGATCGGGGCGAGTTGTCGCGGGCGGGGCGGGGCGCGGAGGCGATTATGGTTGTCTTGCTGGCCGCCTCCGTTGGCGGCGGACCCGCAGCAAGCCAGACATCCGACCGAAAGACCGCCCGTGAGCTCGCACTCAGGAACCAAAGCCATCATCGCGGCGCTGAGCGCCAACCTCGGCATAGCCGTGACCAAGTTCGTCGCCTTCGCCCTGACCGGATCAAGCTCGATGCTGGCCGAATCGGTTCACTCGGTCGCGGATTCCGGCAACCAGGTCCTGCTGCTGTGGGGCGGCCGGGAGGCGCGCCGCCAGCCGGACGCCAAGCATCCGTTCGGCTACGGCCGGGGCCGCTACTTCTGGTCCTTCATCGTGGCGCTGGTCCTGTTCTCGGTCGGCGGGCTGTTCGCCCTGTACGAGGCGTACGAGAAGTTCAACCACCCCCGCGGCATCGACTCGTGGCACTGGGTGCCGGTGGTGGTGGTGGCCGCCGCCATCGTCATGGAAAGCTTCTCGCTGCGGACCGCCGTCCGGGAATCCAGACCGGCCAAGGGCGACCAGGGCTGGTTCCGATTCATCCACCGCTCCAAGTCCCCGGAGCTGCCGGTGGTGCTGCTGGAGGACACGGCCGCGCTGGTCGGCCTGGTCTTCGCCGCCACCGGCATCTCGATGACGCTGATCACCGGCGACGGCCGCTGGGACGGCGCCGGCTCGGCCGCCATCGGCCTGCTCCTGGTGGCGGTCGCGGCCATCTTGGCGGTCGAGATGAAATCGCTCCTCCTGGGCGAGGCCGCCTCCCCGGAGAACCTCCAAGCCATCGAGCGCGCCCTGGTCGGCGGCGGCATCGCCTCGGTCATCCATCTGCGGGTGATGCACCTCGGCCCGGAAGAACTGCTCGTGGCGGCCAAGATCGAGCCCGATCCGGGCCTCGGCCTGGCGGAACTCGCCCAGGCCATCGATGCCGCCGAGGCGCGCTCGCGCGCCGCCGTCCCGCTTAGCCAAACCATCTACCTGGAACCCGACCTGCGCCGCGCAGGCTAGGGCGGGCCGATCACGGAAAGGACCCCCCTCGTGACAGCTTTGACAGTATTCGTGTCCGGTGATCCGGGCCGCGCCCGCGCGACAGTCGACCAGATATTCTCGCTCCGGGGCTTCGCCGTGCAATATCAGGACCCCTTCAACGGCCTGGCCGAGCGCGGTTCCAAAGGCGCGACCATCGCCTTGGGCGCCCTGGCCGGCGGCGACAGCCAGCATTTGCGGGTCCGGTTCACCTTCGCCGCCGATCCGTACGGCAACACCGCCATCACGCTGGCCTCGGACACCACTGGCGCGGCCGCCGGCCTGATCGGCGTCAACCGGGCCAACAAAGCCTACGCCGAGCTATTCGGCACCGTCCGCACCGCCTTCCTGGACGCCGGCGTCCTAATGGGCGAGCAAGCGTACTAGCGCCCCGGCGACCCCAAGAACCGGCCACCCCTCAAGACCGGAGAAAGGCTCTATTGTCCTGACATGGGTCTGTCCCCAAGTCTGAGACGAAAGGACCGTCCCCGGGTTTAGGCGGCGATTGAGGCTTCTACTAGGGCGCGGTAGAGCTGCGGGAGGTCGTGGCCGGCGGCTAGGGCGGCTTGGGGGAGGAGGGAGGTTTCTTGCATGCCGGGGGCGACGTTGACCTCCAAGAACCAGGGCACCCCGGCGGCGTCGACGATCATGTCGGTCCGGGAAATCCGGGCCAGCCCCAGCGCGGCGTGGGCGGACAGCGCCAGGGCGGCGGCGGCGCGGGACACTTGGCCGTCAATCCGGGCCGGGGTGAAAAACTCGGTGCGGCCGGGGTTGTAGCGGGCGTCGTAGTCGTAAGGCCCGTCGGTGACGATCTCGACCGGCGGCAGCGCCACCGGGCCGGCGCCCAAATCGACCACCGAGACGGCCAACTCCGTCCCCGCCACCGAGCGCTCGATCAGCGCGATCTCGCCGTAAGCGAAGCAATCCATCATCGCCTGCGGCAGGGCCGCCGCCTCGGACACTTGGCTGACCCCGAGCGCCGAGCCGCCGTACAGCGGCTTGACCACCAGGTCGGTCCCCAGGCCGCGCGACACCAGTTCGAGGAGCGGGGCCGCGCCCAACTCGCGGAAGAGCGATTGCGGGAACGTCACGTAATCCGGCGTGGCCAGCCCCGCCCGCCGGATCAGCGTCTTGGCGACCGACTTGTTCCAGGCCGCCCGGGCCGAGCGCGGGTCGGAGCCCAGATACGGCAGCCCGGCCAGTTCCAGCACGTCGCGGAGCGAGCCGTCCTCGCCCAGGGCGCCGTGCAGCAGCGGCCAGACCAGGTCCGGCCGGGCGGCCGCCAGGTCCCCCAGCAGCCGACCGTCCAGGTCGGCCTCCACCACGTCGCAGCCGGCCGCGCGCAGCGCCTCGGCCACGCGCCGCCCCGACCGCAGCGACACGTCGCGCTCGTGCGACAGCCCGCCCGCCAGTATCAGGACTTTCGGGTTGGTCATAGTTCCGCTCCTTTGTTGTCCGATGCCGTCTGTCCGCCGCCAGCCCGCCCTCGCCTCAGGCCTGTCCCCACGTCAGCGCCCCGCCCGCCTCAGGCCCGCCCGCACGTCAGCGCCCCGCCCGCCGCAGGTCCGCCCGCACGGCATGGCCGTGCGCACGGAATCGCCGCCCCGCGCCGAGGTGCGCCCTCATGCCACATCCGGGGCCGGGCTGGTGACGTCGGCCGCCGGGCCGGGGCCGTGCGGGCCGAACAGCGAGATCAATTCCAACTCCTTGGTCAGCACCCCGGACAGGCGGCGCACCCCTTCGCGGATGCGTTCGGGGGTGGGGTAGCAGAACGACAGCCGCATCTGGCGCGAGCCCTGGCCGTCGGCGTAAAAGGCGGTGCCGGAGACATAGGCCACTAGGGCGGTGGTGGCGCGCGGCAGCATGGCCTTGGTGTTGATGCCGTCCGGGACGGTCACCCAGGTGTAGAAGCCGCCCTCGGGCACGGTCCAGGAGCATTCCGGCATGAACTCGGCCAGGGAGGCCAGCATGGCCTCGCAGCGCTCCCGGTAAACCCCCCGGTAGGCGTCGATCTGGGCGCGCCAGTCGCAACTCTCGAGGTAGGCGGCGATCGACAGCTGGGAGGCGTGCGAGGGGCACAGGATGGAGGCCTCAGAGGCCAGGACCAGTTTCTCGCGCACCGCGTGCGGGGCCGTCGCCCAGCCGGTCCGATAGCCGGGGGCCAGGGTCTTGGAGAACGAGCCCAAGTAGATCACGCCGTCTTGGTCCAGCGACCGGATCGCCGGGGTGATCTGCCCGGAGAAGCCGAGCATGCCGTAGGGGTTGTCCTCGACCAGCAAAACGCCCGCGCGCTGGCAGATGTCGAGCACTTCCGCCCGGCGCTCCAGCGGCAGAGTGACCCCGGCCGGGTTGTGGTAGGTGGGGCAGGTGTAGAGGAACTTGATCCGGCGCCCCTCCCGCCGCAAGCGTGTGATGGTTTCCTCCAGCGCGGCCGGCACCAGGCCCTGGCCGTCCATCGGCACATGTTCGACCCAGGCCTGGTAGGACTTGAAGACCGACAGCGCCCCCACGTAGGACGGCGCCTCGGCCAGCACCACGTCGCCCGGGTCGACAAAAATGCGGGTCACCAGGTCGAGCGCCTGCTGCGAGCCGGTCGTGACGACGACGTCGTCCGGGTGGGCCTGAATCTGTTCGGCGGCCATGACCTCGGTGATGTGCCCGCGCAGCGCCGGGTGGCCCTGGCCGTTGCCGTACTGCAGGGCGACCGCCCCCTCGGCGGCGATCAGATCGGAGGTCACCTTGGCGATCAAGTCCATCGGCAAGGCGTCCAGGAACGGCATGCCGCCGGCCAGGGAGACCACCTCGGGCCGGTTGGCGACCGCGAACAAGGCCCGCGTCTCGGAGACCCGCAGCCCGTGGGTGCGCCCGGCGTAAGAGCCGAACCAAGGGTCCAGCCGGGTGCCGCCGCTGTGATCCGCCGCCGGGTGGTCGCGGCCGCCGGGGTGACCCGCCGGCGGCGGGTCGCGGTGGTCGGAGGAGCCCGGCGCTGGCGATGGACGGGCCGATTCAGGCTCCATCACCGAACAGAGCCCCTGATCAGCTGATGTATTCGGCCAGTTCGGCGGCCAGCAGCGGCTTCGGCTTGGCGCCGATGATCGTCTTGACGACTTGCCCGCCCTGGTAAACGTTCAGGGTCGGGATCGAGCTGATGCCGTAGGACTGCGCGGTCAGCGGGTTCTCGTCGGTGTTGAGGGCGACGAACTTCATCTTGTCGCCGTTCTCGGCCGCCAGTTGCTCCACGACCGGGGTGAGTTGGCGGCAGGGTCCGCACCAGGGCGCCCAGAAGTCGACCAGCACCGGCTGGCCGGCCTCGAGGACCTCGGTCTTGAACGTTGCGTCGGTGACTGCGTCTAACGCGCTCATCGCATTACTCCTTCACTTCACTTCAGGGCAGTTGGCTTCATATGGTGTCAAGACATGGTGTCACGAATGCGCCCCGCAAGAAACAACCCGTCAGATGGTGGCGGCGGCGATGGCCGCCTCGGCGGCCAGCTCCTCCAAGTAGTCTTGCGCGTCGAGGGCAGCCTGGGCGCCCGACCCGGCCGCCGTGATGGCCTGGCGGTAGACCCGGTCCACCACGTCGCCGCAGGCGAAGACGCCGGGCAGGGAGGTGGCCTGGTGCTGGGCGTTGCCGGGCTCGTCCGGCGCGGACGGCCCGTCGACAATGATGTAGCCGTCGCGGTCAAGCTCCAACTGGTCCTTGAACAACTCCGAGTTGGGGGTGTGGCCGATCGCCACGAAGACGCCGTCGGCATCGAGCGGCTTGAGCGCGTCCGACCGCACGTCGCGCAGCGTCACCCCGGTGACGGCCTCGACGCCGTGGATCTGGTCGACCACCGAGTGCCAGGCGAACTCGATCTGGGGATGGGCCAGCGCCCGCTCGGCCATGATGCGCGAGGCCCGCAACTCGCCGCGGCGGTGGACCACGGTCACCTTGGCGGCGAACTTGGTCAGGAAGACGGCCTCCTCCATGGCCGAGTCGCCGCCGCCGACCACGACGACCTCCTTGCCCCGGAAGAAGAACCCGTCGCAGGTGGCGCAATAGCTGACGCCCCGCCCGCCGAGCGCCTTCTCCGAGGCCAGGCCGAGCTCCTTGTAAGACGAGCCGGTCGCGACGATGACGGCCGACGCCGCCAAGCGCAGCCCGCCCAACGTCACCACTTCTTTGACCGGGCCGCCGAGCGAGACTTCGATGGCGTCATCGGGCACCAACTGGGCCCCAAACCGGGACGCCTGGGCGGCCATCCGCTCCATCAGCTCCGGCCCGAGGATCCCGTCCGGGAAGCCGGGGAAGTTCTCCACGTCGGTGGTGTTGACCAGGTTGCCGCCGGCCGTGACCGATCCGGTGATGACGGTCGGCTGGTAGCCGGCCCGGGCGGCGTAGATGGCCGCCGTGTAACCGGCCGGGCCGGATCCGATGATTACGACCTGCTCCACAAGACAACTCCTTCAAGACACGAGCGAGCGCTTCCGGTCCTGGTCGGCCGGTGAAACGGCCGCCACTGCGGGACTCTGCTCTCTTTACACGTTTTCGCTGGTCAGCGGATCACCGCCGACGGGCGCGGTGGGGCTGTGGCGACTTGCCGCAGCCCCAGGTCGGCTGGGCGGGCGACCGCCGGGCGGTTGTCACCGGTCGGTCACCCACCGCCCTGGGCCAGGGCTCCCGACAGCGGCGAATCAGGGCCCAAGGGCACGCCGACGGAGAGGATCCCGACCTGTTGGAGGATCAGCAGTCCCAGTGACAGGCAGGCCACCAGCACCGCTATGAAGGTGATGATCGGCCACCAATTGCGTTTGGGGGGCGGCTGGCCGACTTCGACCTCCAGTACATTATCGAACGGCGGCGCCTCGACGTCAAACAATCGCCGCTCGGCGGCCGGGGCCGGTCCGGCGGCGATCGGGGGGCCGGGCGCCGGGGCGGTGGCCTGGGCCGGGGAGCCGCCGGTTTCAGGGGCTGGGGCCGGCGCCGGCGCCGGGGCGGGTGTCCGGGCGGCGGCGTTCGGCGGCGCGGGGCGGGCGTGGCCGGCGACCTGGGCGATGGGGATGACTTGGGGGATGGCGGCGGCCGGGGTGTTCAGGACCTCGACGCCGGGCACGTCCTTGGCGGCCGCGTCCGCGATCAACCCGACCGGTTCCGGGACGGGCCGGTCGCGGGCCGGGCCGGCGGCGGGCTCGGCGGACTGGTCGGCCAGCAGGTCGACCGGCGGCTGGGTCCTGGGCGGGGCCAGCCTGGCCAGGATTTCCCGAACCCCCTCGTCGTCTGGCCCGGGCGGCACTTCCTCCCGCCTGACCGGCGTCGACAGCGGGCTCGGCTGGGGGTGCTTGGCCCGGTTCGGCGGGCGCTCGCGGGTGGCGGGGACGTCCTCGCCGTCCTCGTCCTCGTCCTCGTAATTGTCGTCGTCGTAGTCGTCGTAGTCGTAGTCGTCTTCGATCGGCTCCAGGATTAAGGTGGCGTCCTCATCAATCTCGCCCACCGCGACCGGTTCGTAGGGGTGGTCGTCCTCGGTCAGGGGCGGCACCGACGCCAGGACCTCGGCCAGGTCTTCCGGCAGCGGCGGCAGGGCGAACTCCTGCGGCGCCGGGTCGGCGGCCGACTTGGCTATGATCCCGCCGCGCGGGGCCACCGGCGCCGGTTCCAGCTTCTCGGCCAGCGAGGACAGGGCCGGCGGCGGGGTGGCCGGCGGTCGCGGCCAGACCAGGTCTTCGTCTTGCCCGATGCCGTCGTCAAGCCGCCCGTCCGCCTCTCCCGAGTTCTGGGCCCAGTCGGCGGCCGGCGCCGGGTCGGCGGCCGGGCCTGCGGCGGCATCGGGCCCCGGGTGCGCGGCCGAGCGCGGGTCCGCGGCCGAGCCGTCGTCTTCCGGCTGGTAGGCGAACTCGGCTTGGTAACCGGCCGGCTCGGCATAGTACTCGTGGCCGTACCATTCGGCGGTGTCCTCCGAGCTGATCGCGGCGCTTGGCGGGACGACGATCGCCTCGATGGCGGCGACCTGGTCCTGGATGACGGCCTGGGTGGCCAGGGCGGCCACGTCGGCGTCGGTCGGGCGGAACGGCTCGGCGCCGGCCTTCCAAGCCGTCGCCGGCGGGTCCTCGGCGGGCGGCTCGGGCCCGGCGGCGGCCTCGGCGGCATAGGCGGCGTCGTCAACTTCGGCGTCCTGGCCTAGCGGCAGGGGCGCGGGCGGGGTGACGGCGCGCGGGATGGGGCCGCGGACCGAGGCCGAGTAGGGCAGGTTGATCCGCACCGGCGGCCAGGCGCCCAACTCGGAGACCACCTGGTCGGCGCGGACCGGGCCGACCCCGCCGACCGCCAGCGCGACCGCGCAGAGGGTGTTGAGGTCGCCCGGCACCCCGGAGACCAACTCGATCGGCGCCACCGGGTTGGCGTCCCAGAGCGGCGGCGCCGGCATGACGGAGTGCGTCTCGCCCGGCCAGCGGGCCGTCAGGGCCGCGTACAGGACGGCCACCAGGGCCTTGGCGTCGATGGCGGACGAGCTGGCGGCGTCCTGGTCGGCGATTCCGCGCTGGGCGGCGTCCCAGGCCATGCCGCCGATCCGGACCGTGTCGCCCTTGCCCAGGAAGATCAACTCCGGGCGCAGGGCCAAGTGGTGGACGTCGCGGGCGGCCGCCCCGGCCAGGGCGGTGGCGACCTCCCCGGCGACGGCGCGGGCCTGGGCGGCGGGCAAGGGTCCGACATCGGCCAGGGAGACGCCCTCCAGGGGCGCGGTCAGCACGAACGAGACGCCGGAATAGCGCCCGGCGTCGATGATCCGGGCGATTCGGGGGTCGTCCACCAGGGCCGCCCGGCGGGCGGCGTCGACCGCGTCTTCGGTGTGCGGGCCGGTCAGCAGGTGGACCTCGGTCAGGCGGGACAAGATCTTGTCGGTGGCGAGGAAGCGCTGGGCGTTAGGCAGATTGACGAACAGCTCGGCGTCGAGCCGGTAGCGACCCATCAGGAGGTCGCCCAGGCCGAGCCTCGGGCGCTGCGATTCGGAATCCATGACCTTCTACTCCCTCGGTCGCGTGATTACGGGGCTGTCTGAGCCATCCTAGTGCCGCCTCCCCCGGTCTGGGCGATCCCCTCCCGGCCCGGCTGACCTCGCCCTCAAGGACTGTCCCCAAGTTTGAGACGAAAGGACCGTCCCCGGGTTTAGGGGCAATACCGTTCAGTTAAGGTTTGCGGCTCGGTAGGCGGCGGGTTTTGTGGTTTGTGGCCAGTTGGCGTGTTCGGCTTTTTTGACGTGCCATTTGGACATTTTGCGTTTGACGACGCGGGGGGCGGCGCGGCGGCGGCGGGCGGGGTTGAGGCGGCGGGTGAGCATGCGGG
>JAIROU010000189.1 GCA_031257375.1 Bifidobacteriaceae bacterium | reverse complement strand
CGAAAACTGAGTGAAGCTCAGCCACGGCGCCAGGCGCCATGTGCGGCGGCGGCCGGGCGGGCGCTGCGGGGCGCGAAAACTGAGTGAAGCTCAGCCACGGCGCCAGGCGCCATGTGCGGCACCGGCCGGGAGGGCCGGTCAAGGGGCGCGGGTGACGCGGATGACGCGGTAGCCCTTGGCGGAGGCCAGCTTCTGGGCCGTCCAGGGCGGCTGGGCGCCCAGCCAGGTGGTCAGCGAGTCGGCCCCGAGGTGCTTGTGCGTCACCAGATCGGCGTGGGCGTCCGGCCGCAGGCGGTCCAGCCAGCGCCGGAGCAAGCCGTGAAGCGCGTCCTTGCCGACGCGGATCGGGGGGTTCGACCAAAGCAAGTCAAAAGCGAGACCCGGCGCGACGGCATCGGGCAAAGCCGTCCTGACGTTGCCCAAGCCCAAGCGCGAGGCGTTGAGCGCGGTCAGTTCGAGGGCGCGCGGGTTGACGTCGACCGCCCAAACCTCCGCGTCGGGGGCGAGCCGGGCCAAGGCCAGGGCAATCGGGCCCCAACCGCAGCCCAAGTCCAACAGCCGCCCGGCCGCCGGAACCGGACCGCCGAGCCGCTGCTCGGTCCGCAGCAGCACCGAGGTGCCCAGGTCGAGGCGGTTGGCCGAGAAAACCCCGGGCGCCGTCACGACGCCGGCCGGGGCGCCCGCGAGCACGACATCCAAGGGGCGCAGGTCGTCGGCCCGGACGGGACCGGCTGGCTCGAAGTAATGTGGCACAGGCTAAGAGTAATGTGAGGCGGATGAGTGATTCGTGGGTGCGGTCGCGCGAGGGCACGGCGCTTGACGCCCCCGCAGCCGGCCTCGCCCCCGTCGGAGGAGCCGGGGCGGTCGGCGCCTGGGAGGACCTGGAGCGCGACAACCTGGAGCGGGAGGAGCGGGCGGCCTTGCGGCGGGTGGCCGGCTTGGCCACCGAATTGGAGGACGTCAGCGAAGTCGAATACCGCCAACTGCGGCTCGAGCGGGTGGTCCTCGTCGGGCTGTACGGCTCCGAGTTGACCAGGGCGGAGGCTGAGCGGTCGTTGCGGGAATTGGCCGCCTTGGCCGAGACGGCCGGATCGGAGGTGCTCGACGGGATGCTCCAGCGGCGCGCCGCCCCCGACCCGGCCACCTACCTGGGCTCCGGCAAGGCCGCCGAACTGGCGGCCCTGGTGGCCGAGTTGGGCGCGGACACCGTCATCACCGACTCGGAGTTGGCGCCGTCCCAGCGCCGCGCCCTTGAGGACGTGGTCAAAGTCAAGGTGGTCGACCGGACGGCCGTGATTCTCGACATTTTCGCCTCGCACGCCAAGTCGAAGGAGGGCCGCGCCCAGGTGGAACTGGCCCAACTCGAATATTTGTTGCCACGCCTGCGCGGCTGGGGAGAATCCATGTCGCGCCAGGCCGGCGGGCGGGTGGCCGGCGGGGCCGGGATCGGCTCGCGCGGCCCCGGCGAGACCAAGATCGAACTGGACCGCCGCCGCATCCGCGCCCGGATGGCCAAGCTGCGCCGCGACATCAAGACCATGGCCCCGGCCCGTGCCGTCCGCCGCGCCCGCCGCCAGCGCGCCGGGGTCGCCTCCGTCTCCATCGTCGGCTACACCAACGCCGGCAAGTCTTCCCTGCTGGGCGCCCTGACCGGGGCGAACGTGCTGGTCGACAACCAGCTTTTCGCCACCCTCGACCCGACCGTCCGCTCGCTCAAGACGGCTGACGGCCGGGTCTACACCCTGGCCGACACGGTCGGGTTCGTCCGCCGCCTGCCCCACGAGCTCATCGAGGCCTTCGCCTCGACGCTCGAGGAGTCAGCCCTGGCCGACGTGTTGCTGCAGGTGGTGGACGCCTCGGGCGACGACCCGCCCGGCCAGTTGGCGACCGTCCGCCAGACTTTGGCGGAAATCGGCGGCCAGGACGGCCAGGGGTGGCACGGCCGGGAGTTGGTCGTCTTCGCCAAGTCCGATGCCGCCGACCCGGTTGATCTGCAAATCTTGCTGTCCGCCCACCCCGGCTCGGTGGCCGTCTCGGCGCTGTCGGGCGAGGGGCTCGACGCGCTCAGGGCCGAGATCGACCGGCTTCTGCCGCGGCCGGCGGCCGAGGTCGATCTGGTGGTGCCGTTCGCCCGCGGCGACCTGGTGGACAAGGTTCACCGCCAGGGCGAGATCCTGGCCGAGAGCTACGAGGCGGCGGGCACCCGGCTGCGCGCCCGGGTCGCGCCGGGCCTGGCGGCCGAATTGGCGGCGGCCGCCGCCAGCGGAGGCGGCCCGCCCGGGGAGTAGGTCAATCTGGGCTGGTTGGCTGGCCCCTGGCGACCAGCTCTTCGGCATGTGGCGGAGTCTTGGCTGCGCGGTGCGGGTGTCGACGGTCAGCTGATCGGGCCGCCCGGGGACAGTCTAGACAGGCTTCCGGAGTCGCGCGCCGTCGGCCCGCGCTGGCGGCCTCCCCGCGCGGCCATCGCGCCATGCTGCAACATTCGTATGATAATACGATCACGGACCACCTAACAAAGTCAACGATAGTCCCTGCGCGAAAAGCCGAGCTCCCGTCCCGGATCGCCGGTCCATGAATCTAGGTAGTCATGTTGCGCGCCTCCGGAAATCTAGGTAGTCATGTTGCGCGCCTGGCGGCGGTGAATCAGCGAGAATGCGCCGGTCCGCCGCCTCTAGGACGCGCAACATGACGACACAGATTCAGGGCGACGCCCAAAATGACGACCTAGATCGGTTTCGGCGCCCCCGACACGCCGGCTGGCGATGAAATCTGCCGGCTGTAGGGCGTCGGCGTCACTGGGGAAGCTGGACGGCGCGCCGGGCGGCCGCCAGTTCCGAGGCGCGGCGGGCGGCGTCCCAACCCAGTTCCTCGGCGGCGATGTCGGCGGCGGCCGCGAGGACGGCCTCACCCGGGTCCCCGAGTTGGCCGATCCCGGTGCGGCGCAGCACGATGTCGGTCAGATGGACCGGCGCCTCGTGGCGGGCGACGTGGACGACCGCCGCCAAGGGCTCCTGGTCGGAGGTGGCCGGGCGGCGGTAGCGCTCGTCGGCCGCCATCAAGGCGGCGATGTCAGGCGCGGCCTGGCCGTAGAGCTTGGCCAGCAATTCCGCCACCGGGGCGCTGACAGCATCGCCGCCGGCCCGCCGGACGCCCGCCGCCGCGGCATCCAGCGACCCGATGTCGCACCCGTCCAGAGGCGTGGCGGCGGTCCGCGACGGGCGTACAGCCGTGCCCAAGAGCTGGCTCAGACGTGTGACGATGCGGGAGGCGAAGGCCCGCGAACTGGTGTACTTGCCGCCCGTGGCCGAGAGCAGGTTGGCGACGCCCTGGCGGCCGTGGTCGACCAACTCGTGAGCCCGCGAGGCGGTGTAGGTGTCAACACCCGCCGACTCGGTCAACGGCCGCAGCCCGCCGTAGGCCCCGAGCACGTCGTCCGGCGTCAGGCGGACCCCGCCGGTGTTGTCGGCGGCGATGCGCTCGACGAATTGGTCGACCGACCGCCGGGTCAGGCGCCACTGGTCGACCGGCCCCCGGTACGGCGTCTCGGTCGGCCCGACCAGGCTCAGCCCCCGCCACGGCGCGAACGAGAAGTGGCCGTGCTTGAGGACCGTCAGCACCATCGCCCGGCTCATCTGGCGGGTCACCAAGTAGATGCCCTCGGAGCGGACCTTCGGCTCCGGCCCGGCCAGCGCGGCCGTGGCCGGGTCGGCGGCGAGCAGGTCGCGCGCCCAGGCGCCGGTGGCGTTGACGACCGCCCTGGCCCGGATCGAGCGGCCCTGGCCGGTGACGGCATCGGTCACCTCGGCCCCGGCGACCCGCCCCCCGGCGACCGTCAGCCGTTCGGCCTTGGCGTAGTTGGCGATGTCCGCCCCGGCCGCCGCGGCGCTGCGCAGGAAGGCCAGGGTCAGGCGCTCCGGCGAGATCATCATGGCGTCGTGGAACATGATCCCCGACTTCAGGCCCCACAGCCCGAGCGAGTCCAGTTCGGCCCGGCCCAGGCCCCGGTGGCGGGGAATCCGCTTGGACGGGTCCGAGAGCCGGTTGCGGTCGAAGGCGAGGGCGTCATAGGCGAGCAGTCCGGCGTGCTCGACCAGGCCCGGATTGGGCAGGACGATCGGGATCGGCTCGACCAGGTTGGGGGCGATCCGCATCAGGTTGCGCCGCTCGGCCAGCGACTCGCGGACCAGCGCGACCTCCAGCTTCTTCAGGTAGCGCAGGCCGCCGTGGATCAGTTTGCCGGTGGCGGCCGAGGTCGCGGCCCCGAAATCGCCCCGCTCGACCAGGGCGGTGGCCAGCCCCCGACTGGCCGCTTCGTGGGCCAGCGCCGCGCCGGTGATGCCGCCGCCGATGACGAGCAGGTCGTAAGGCCCGCCCGCGAAGTTCGAGCGGTGGAGCGTGGTCACGGCCGGCCCGCCCGGGCGGCGGCCCGGATCCGGCGCAGGAACCGTTTGCGCTCGCTGGGCACGTCGAGCTCGCCCAGGCGCAGCACGCGGGCGCAGGTCATCCAGGCCTCGACCTCGGCCTTGGTGACGGCGGTGACCTGCAGGTAGCGCCTCAGGTAGAAGTGCGAGATGACCCGCCGGGCGGCCTGGTAGAGAAGCAGTTTCAGGGGCGGGGTGCCGGGGAAAAGCTCGACTTCGCGCATCATCACAACTGACATGGCGACATCGGCGGCGGGATGCCCCCGGCGGGCCGAGTACCAGTCGATGATCACGTGGCCGTCGCCGTGGCGGAAGGCGTTCTGGACGTGATAGTCCAGGTGGAGGATCGCCTCGCCGTCCGGCAGGCCGCGCAGGTGCTCGGTCAGCCAGTCCCGTTCGGTTGGCGACAACTGTTTGAGCGTCCCCGTGTCTAGCAGTTCGACCGCCCGTTCGCGCACGTCCGGGAGTTCGGGCCTCCGCCCGGCGTGCAAGGCCACCTGCAGGTCCGCCAAGACCCGGCAGACGGCCGGCAGGTGGAGGATGTCCTTCTCGGCGATCTCGTTCAGCGACGGCCCGTGCAGCCGGTCGAACACCACCCCGGCCTGGCCGTCCACCTCGACCACGCCGTGGCAGGCGAGGGACGGGATCTCGAGCCGGTGGACCAGCGCGGCGACCTCGGCCTCGTAGTCGATGTTGGCGCGCGGCTCGCCCTTGGGGTAGAGCTTGATGACGCGGTCGTCGCCGTAGGCGTAGACCACCGACGTCCGCCCGCGGCCGATTTGCTCGCCCAACCCGGTCACGATGCCGTCTTCTTGACTCGGCCGTAGCCGGTTCGCCGGGCCAATTCCAGGACTTCGCCCTGTTGGTCCAGGCTCAGTTCGCGCGGCTGGCCGATTGCCTTGGCCCGCCAGTACAGTTCGCACAGCCATTCCGTCAGCAGGGCGTTGTCGACCGCCGCCGCCAGGTCTTCGCCCAAGGCGACGGCCCCGTGATTGGCCATCAGCGCCGCCAGGCGTCCATCCAGCGCCCGGCCGACCGCCAAGGCCAGTTCGACCGAGCCGAAAGGATGGAAGGGCGCCACCCGCAGCCCGCCGCCGAGGCTCAGCTGCTGGTGGTGGATGACCGGCAGTTCGTCGACCACCATCGACAAGGTGGTCGCCATCGGAGAATGGGTGTGCACGATGCCGCCCACCCCCTTGGCCTGTGAGCTGCGGTAAACGCCCAGGTGGAGGGGGGTTTCCGAGGTCGGCGCGAAGTCGCCGGCGAGGACCTTGCCGTCGAGGTCCACGATTGTGACTTGGTCCGGCGTGGCGCCCGCCAAGACCGCGCCGGTGGCGGTCAGGGCGACGGCGCCGCCTTGGCGGGCTGAGACGTTCCCGGCCGTGCCGACCAGGAGGCCCGCCTGGGCCAGTTGGCGGCTGGCCGCCGCCACCGACGAGCGCAGTTCGGACCATGCCGGTTGTGCCACGCAGACGAGTGTACCGACTCGCCGCCCGCCCGCCGGGGCCGGTCGGCTGCGGGAGCGGGTCGGCCGCCCGGCCGCCGCGCCGCCGGGTTCAGTCGCGGGTGTAGGCGATGAACCAGGTCGCGTCGGCCGCAGACAGGACGGCCTCGCAAGCGGCTGGGACGGTGGCGCCTTCGAACGCGACCTCATCGCCCGCGGAGTGGTAGCCCCCGCTCAGGTCGACGCCATCCCCCAGGCGGTAGGTCTGGCCGAACAGCCGCAGGCGCTGGTCATCGACCAGCCTAAACTTGTCATCTGGGATGAAGAGGACGAACTCCTCGCCCGTCTGGTCTCGGACGACCAGACAGCCGTCGCTGTCCGCCAACTCGCCGGTCAATTGGGCACTGTCCCCACCGGTGCCGTGTCGTTCGTAAGTCGGGGCCGCAATCCACTCCTCGCCGGTGTACGGGACCGCGCAAGCCGCGCCGGGCAACAGGGCCAAAGCCATTCCGGCGCAGAGCCCGGCGCGCCGCCGGGTGCCGGGCCGGCGTCTGGGAAGCAAGAGGTCGCGCACGTCGGCAGCTACTTGAGGCTTGTCCCCGAAGGACGCAGTCCGAGTATGGAGTAAACAGAATAGGCGCCAATCCCAAGCACTCCCGATGAACCGCCTTTGTGTATCCCGACGGGATTACCTGTCCCGGATACCCAAACCGGCGCACCTGAATCCCCACCCTGTCTCGGTTGGGCGTTCTTCGTGAACACCGCCGAACAAGCCTGTCCGTTGCAGGCGTTATCCCAGGTTGGGGTGTAGGCGATGCTCTGAACGCTCCCGCAGGTGTAGCCTGAAGCCTTACCTCGCTTACACACGCAGGCGCCTACCAGCGCGGTCGACGGGATATTCGACTGAGTGGTCGTTGTGGTGGATGACGCGCCAAAGAACTTGTTTGTCACCGTGTCGCCAGACGCCACAGCATGAAAGGCGATGTCGGAGCCGCTGTCCCACCGCCGCGTCTTATAGATGGCAGCCTTGGACGAGCCGGTCCCCGCAGTGTTGTAGAAGTATGTCAAGCCCGTTTGACAATGCGCCGCTGTCAAGAACCCCTGGTACGTGGTCGAACCTGATTTGTACGTGGCCGTGAAGCCGACGGTGCAATTGGCCAGAGCCACTCCACCATTGACGGCCGCCGTGTCGCCGGCCGGCCCCACCACGTTCGCCACAGCGGCCAACCCGGTGATCTGCTCGGCCAGTCCGGCGGGGTCGTAAGCCCGGCCGCCGGTCTTTGAGCCGGTGATCTTTGCAGTGCCGACCACATCGAGAACTAGATTCCCGGTGGCCACATCGATGAAAAAGCCGTTCAACCCCGGAATCTGCGCGCTGAGCTCGGCCGCCTTCTTGGACGCCACGGCGGTGCGGGCGGCGACCACGGGCGTGTGGGCCTCGGTCACCAGCGGCATGGCGGCATCCCGGGCCGCGTCGCGCAAGAAAGTGACGCTGGTCGGGTCGACGGACCGAACATGCAGAGCGAGTTCGCCCCCGTCCTCGGCAATCCACACATCCGCCTTGGCGTCGTTCGCCTCAAGCTCTGAGGCGGCCAGAGCCCTGACGATCATCCCCTCTTGGGCCATGCGCACGCGGGCCGTGTCAGCGGACACCCCGGCGCTTTCCGCATAGCCCAACACCATCTCCTCGTCGAGTGCTGATACTGCTTGACTGAGTTGGTCCGGATCAAGAGCCGCCGCCCCCGGCGTCGGCGTCAGCACGGCGTAAAACAGCACAACCGCAGCCGTTGTCGCAAGGCCTCTTCGCCCAATCGTGTTGCCCTCCTTTGGGTTCTTCATGAGATACAGATCCTGCCTCTTTGCAAGAGCTTGGACTCAAGAATAGACCTGGAGGCCAACGGCCGCCAGGTCCTGGGGGAGGTGGTCCGTCGGGTGTCCGGCGGCCCGCTCAGCCAGTTCGCCGCCGAGGAGTTCTTCGAGCCGCTGGGCATGGACGCCTACCTGGCGCTGCCCGCCGGGGAACTGGGCCGGGTGGTGCCGATCCGGGGCAAGGGCGGGAACCCGGCCAGCCCCTTGTACCTGAACCGCGACCGGTCGCGCGCCAAGCGCTCGCCCCGGCGGCGTCCCTGTACACAACAGCCCGCTCCCTGGTGGCCTTCTACCACATGCTCCTGGACGGGGTGGGCGGCGGCTGCTGGCCGCCGAGACGATCGCCGAGGCCTTGAAGGTCTCCAATGACGGCGAGATCGACCGCACGCTCCACAAGGGCCAACGCTACGCCCAGGGGTTCCAGTTGGGCGGCCTGCCCGGGTGGTGCGCGGGCTGGGGACCACCTCCCCGCCGAGCGCCTTCGGCCACAACGGCTCGGGTGTTGCCAGCACCTGGGCTGAGCCCGAACGCGCCCTGATCCTCATCTACCTCTCCGGCACCGCCCAGTTCATCCGCCCCGGCCACCGCTTCGCCGCCGCACTGTCCGATGCCGCCTGGTCGGCCTTCGGAACCCCCTGACCCCGGAGCGCGGCAGCAGCCGAGCCGGGCCTCAGCCGAAGGTCAAAGCCACGGTTCCGCTGAAGCTTTGGTCGCCGTTGCCCCAGGTGAACACCGCCGTTCCGGGTCCACTTGCTGTGACCGTTGTTCCGGTTATGGTCAGATCGAGGCCCCCGTCGTCACTAAGCACAAGCGGAACAGACCCCCCGTCCCGGGCGGTGATAAGGGGAAGTCTCCCACTCAGGCCGGTCCCGTTGAAACTGACTGATTGCTCGTAAACCCAGCTCTCGTAGTCCAAGGCCGCCAGCGGTGACAGGTCGGTGATCTGGTTGTTGCCGAGGTAGACCCACTCCAGGGCGGGGAGGTTGGCTCCGGCCAGGCCTGACAGGTCGGTGATCTGGTTGTTCGAGAGGTAGAGCCACCTCACTGTGGGGACTCCGGCCAAAGGCGGCAGGTCCGCTATTTGGTTGTTCGAGAGATCGAGCATCCCCAGGCTGGGGAGGTTGGCTCCGGCCAAGGGTGACAGGTCGGTGATCTGGTTGTTCGAAAGGTAGAGCATCCCCAGGTTGGGGAGGTTGGCTGCGGCCAAGAGCGGCAGGTCCGTGATCTGGTTGTCCGAGAGGTCGAGCGTCCCCAGCGTGGGGAGGCTGGCTGCGGCCAAGGGCGACAGGTCCGTGATGTGGTTGTCCGAGAGGTAGAGCCTCCCCAGAGCGAGCAGGTTGGCTGCGGCCAAGGGCGACAGGTCCGTGATCCCGTTGCTCGACAGGTCGAGCATACCAAGGGCGGGGAGGTTGGCTTCGGCCAGGCCGACGAGGTCGGTGATCTGGTTATTGCCGAGGTGGAACCCGTCCAGGGCGGGGAGGTTGGCTCCGGCCAGGCCCGACAGGTCGGTGATGTGGTTGTCTTGCAGGCCAACCTCCTTCAGGGCGGGGAGGTTGGCTCCGGCCAGGGCGGCCAAGTCGGTGATCTGGTTGTTGCCGAGGTAGAGCCACTCCAGGGCGGGGAGGTTGGCTTCGGCCAGGGCGGAAAGGTCGGTGATGTGGTTGTTGCGGAGATCGACGTACCACAACTCGGGGAAGGACTCCAATCCCGCTAGTGATGCTATGCCTCGGGAAAGGCACTTCAGATCGCCGAGGCTAGCGGCCTGGGCGGCGGTAATGGAGGCGTCGTCGGGTTGGCCTAGATGCTGATTGACGCAGGCCCGGAAGTTGGTGTCGGGGATATCGATTCCGTCGGGTGGCGTTGTTGTGCCCGACTTGTTGACCCCTTCGTTGGGGTTCCACTCCCATGACCCGATAGGCCACCGATCCGCGATTGTTTTCAACTCCTTCGACAGAATGACTTTGTCGATAATAGGCACCTTTAGTTGGACACTTCCACGAGCGTTCAACCCGACGAAGACCTCAATCGCCGCGCTCTTGGTGGTTGGAGTTGTGGTCGTGTCGAAAACTAGGTTGGCCTGCACGCCGACGTGGACACCCACCTGGAAAGCTGGCCCGGCCGCATCATAGATTGAAATGTCGAAATTGAGACGAGGGCCGGCCCAGGCCTCGAAGTCTATCGAGGCCTTCAGGCCGTTGCCGGCCTCTCCGAAAGTGGGCTTCTCGTACGTGGTGGAAGAGTCGCTCAGGTCCTGCATGCCGCCGTGAGTCGAGTAAGCGAAGCCATAGGTCTGCTCACGGCTTACCGCGGTCCTGGCATGGAAAGAGGCGGCGCCGGACAGTGAGACCTCTGCTTCGACGTGCAATTGGATAGAAGATGTGACCACTACCGGCACAATCCCGGCCATGACCGTGATGGTAGGCAGATGGATGTCCGCGAATAGGGCTTCGTACGATTCACGCCACGACACTGCGACGTTGGCGTCGACTTCAGCTGACGCTTTGACGTTTGCCTTGGCCTCCACGCGGAAATTGTCGACAACCGGCTCGACCACGGGCAAGATAACAACAAACTCCCAGTCGACGTGGAACTTCAGCGCAATCCGCAGAGAAACGGCTACCTGCGCCTGGGCCGCTAAGAACACTCCGCCGGACAGCTTGACCTCGGAACGCCTGCTGGCGAGTTCGGCCGCGTCTGCCTTCGACAGGTCTCTCTTGGCCTCGGCCGTCCAAGTCAGCGCCGCTTTAGCGCTCACACTCTTGCTGAAAGTCTTGTCGAAGTCAATCAGGGCATATGGGCTGAAAGCCAAAGCTGCGGCGGGCGCTGCGACCGGTCGGGAGCGGGCACCGGCGGCGGAAGCGACGTCGGCTTCAGAGACCTCGTCCGGAGCGAATTCATAAGGCTCCAGGTCAACGTCATCACCGCTGAGCAATTCGACGGCCGGCAGCCCATCGTCGATGATTTCGAAGCCGGGTGCGGACCCGTGGTTCTCGACGAGCGCAGGGTCGCCGAGGTCGAGTAGGACTGCTTCTTCGTCGATGTCGACCTGCCACAGGGCGTCAGTCAGCGCGGCCGGCTCGGTGGTCACCACCCAGGTGTCGCCCACCTGATCCACCGCCACGACGCGGCGCAAGAAGCCCTCCGGGGCGCCCGGGGCGGCATCGGACACGATGACGTCGCCGGGTGCTGCGCCCGGCTCTGTGGCGAATACGACCTGCGAATCGGTCACCGACGCGACCACCGGCTCACCGGACGGGGTGGCCACCGGAATCACCACCGTGTCCGGGGCCACCACGGTCGCCGATGCTGCGGGCTCAACGAAATCAAGGGTCACCGCCGCCGTCGCGGTGTTCCCCGCCCGGTCGGTGGCCACCGCCTCGATGCTGTGGCCGCCCCCGGCCGCAGTGCCTTCGTAGAGCCACTCGACCTTGCCGGGCAGGTGGATCAGCCGCGCGGCGCCGATCAGGTCGCCGTCCGCTTTGATCTGGACGGACTCGATGGCAGCGCTCCCCGCCACCTCGCCGCGCAGCGAGAAGCCGCGCTCGGCCGCGAGGTCGACGGTCGAGTTGTCAGCCGGGCTGGTAATCGCCAGGGTTGGGGCCGCGGCGCTGGCGGGGGCACTGCCCAGGAAGCCGCCCAGCCAGGTCACGCTGCCCGTCACGGCCTGGCCACGCGCCTGGGCGGTGGCTTGTCCGGCGGCCACGTCCACCACGGTTAGCTGGGGCAGGGCGCCGATCGACGGATCGACCACGGCGCCGCTGCCCCGCCCGGGACGCGGTTGCCCGATCTCGAACAGGGACAGCCCGGCCGACGGCTCGGCCGCGACCAGGGCCAGCGCCAGGGTGGAGTCAACCGGGACTGGCGCCGAGACGGGCGCCTGGCCGTTCCGGGGCAGGTTCAGCGGCGTCGGGCCGGTGCTCGGCGCCGGGTTGTAGCTCCCCTCGACGTTCGCCCGCTGGGCGTTCTGCGGCGCCTCCGGAACCCAGCCCCGCACGTCGACGCGCAGGTCGCCGGTGGCCGCCGGGTCGGCACCGGACAAGTAGGAGACGGACATCGACCCGTCCTCGTCGGGCGTGACAACAGACGTGAACGATGTCGTGCCGGCGCGGACGCGGGTCGCCTGGCCGTCGATGGTCAGCCTGCCTGAATGGGGCGCCACCAGCGTGACTGTGGTGTAGACGGCGCGAACGTTTTCAGCTGGGACCCCGCCCAATCCCACGAGGCCGACCTGGACGGCATCGTCCCCCACTCCGTCGCCGGCCAACTGCTCGCCGGCCGTGTCGGCGCGGGTGACCGGCGACGGCAAAGCGATGGTGGAGCCCGGCGCGGTCGTGTCTCCTTTGAACGTGGCTAACAGTTCGATCCGGGTTTCGACTGCGACGCTGGCGGTGACTTCTACCGCGCCGCCGACGATGGGCAGCAGAACGGCGGTGGATGCCGAGCGGCCGGCCGGCACGCTGAGCGCGGGCGCGCCGCCTGCCGAAATCTGGGTGTCTTGGCCGGCTTGGAGAACCGCCAGCCGGACCAGGGCGGCGTCATGCCCCGCTGGAACGCCGGGGAGCGCGACCTTGGTCGCCTGGCCTTCCGCGAGGGCCGCGCCCGCTCCGGCCTGCGAATCGACCACCGGGACGCGCCACTGGCGCGACAATTCCGCCTGGTCCGCGACCGGGCTCAGGTCGGGGGCGGCGACAGCCCGCGGCGGCAGCGCTGCCAACGTGGTGGCGACCATGCTGGCAGCCAGTGCCACGGCCGCCGCGCGCCGCCACCGACGACGGCGTGGTGCCTTGTGCTTGGGCGTGTGGCGGGGCGAGCGGGTGGCCCGGATCATCGGATCGCCCCTTTCCTCGCGCGGAGCCGGGCGGACAGCAAGGCGCTACCGGCCAGCAAGAGGGTGAGCGACGCGGCCGTCAGCGGAAGCACGGCCGCGCCGCCGGTGCCCGCGAGCGTCTCGCCGGGGTCGGTCGAGGCGGTGCCGGACGCAGCCGGCGGTGACGGCGCCGATGGGACCGAAGACGCTGGTGGGGACGATGATTCCGGTGGAGGCGGCGATGTCGTCTCTGTTGGGTCAGAGGCTGGCGCAAGGGCGGCCTGCTCGTCCCAGGCGTCCAGGATAATCCCGTCGGCGTTGGCGAATGTCAACGCCAAGCGCGCGTCGACGGCCTTCGCGGCGGTGAACTTGGCGGTGATGGCACCCGGCTGGATGGGCACCACAGCTGCCAGCCCGAACGCGGTTGGCCGCAGGTCGACGTTGGCCGTGGCATTGGTCCCTGCCAGTGTGACCGCAAGGTCTGAGGCTGTTAAGCCGACTTGCTCGATGTCCACCCATACAGCCGTCGTGCCGGCCGGGGCGGTGCGTGTGACAGTCAAATCCTCGTCTGCCGCCTGCGAGGGAAGGGAGCTTGGGCCTGTTAAGACCAGGAGGGAGGCAACGGCCGCCACTGCGGCGCGGCCGAGAAATCGGCGCCGCTGCGAGGCGCCAGGCGACTTGTTGGGTGCCGAATCGCGACCAGAGAGATCTACGTGATCAAACAGCAGCCGGCGGGGGGGGGCGTTCATTGTGTGCCTCCACGGGGGATCGGTGGTTGAGCCAGGCGTGCGCGAGCACGCGAACGCTTTATTCGTACACCCCCGATAGCGTCCAGTCAAGCAGTTGTGTCGATGCGAACCGGTTCGACGGCGATCTCGAGGCGGCCTCCGAACCCGGAGCAGGGGTGCAGGACGGCACAGTTCCAGCGCTCAGAGTGATGCCGGGCGCACTTCGTTGTCATCCCCTGCGGAGCCAAGCGTAGTTGCGGGATCTCGGTTGCGCGATGGCATAGCCGTTGTGGAGATCTACGACCGCGCACAGGATGACGTGACCGCGCACAGGATGACGTGACCGCGCTCGGGATGACGTGGTCGCAGTGTGCTTGGCGCCCCGGACGTTTCCGCGCTCCGAGGCGTCCCGCTGGGCGGCCTCTTCGCGGCCGCACCGGCGGGCTTGTGCGGTCAGGTGGCCCCTGGCGATCATTCCGTGCCATGTCAGTCGGATTTCTCGGTTTCTGCGAATGGCGGTGATCGCCTGCCTGGCGGCTCGCTCCCTACACCTATTCACAACGCTTCATTGACGCGATCAAGTAGCAGCCGGGCGGCGCGGGACGCCCACAACGCCAATCGGCGGCTCAGCGACTGCGTCAGGACCGGCTCAAGTTCGTGCAGCCGCACAATGAAGTTCACGCCTTTGTCGTTGTCGATGGCTACGGACAACTGCGGGCCGATGCCGGAACCCGCCAGTTCGGGGGACCACAACCCGCTCACCGCGACAAGCATCGTCGCTTTGGCATTGCCGACCTTGATGGTGACTTCGATGGACCGAACCGGAAGGTGCGGAGGCAGGGCCGCGCGGAGGGAGTCGGGCGACTCAGGCAGGTTCCGCCGCCCGCTCACCAGTGGTTTGAATTCCAGTCGCAACTCGTTTGGCAGGTCCAACTGGCGCAGCGCGCCACGCAGCGCCTGCTCGCAGGCTGAGGCCAGCCGTCCGGCGGCGAGGTTGATCCGGTCAATGGCCGTGTGCCAGGCCAATTTGTCCCTAATCGAGGCGACCAACGGGTCAGCCGGGCCTTCGGGCGAGCCCAGGGCCTGCTCGATCAGGAGGATAGCGTCGATCACCCGCTCGGCGAAGAAGTCGACCAGGGGCTCGCGCAATCCCCGGTCGGCCGCCTCCAAGGCGTCGTAGTACTCATTCCGCTGGTCGGCGAACATCAAGAATGGGACGCCAAACCGCTTGTCGAGCTGGTACAGGAAGACGCTGGCCAGGGCGCGGGCGACACGGCCGTTGCCGTCCGCGAACGGGTGGATCCACGTCAGCGCATGGTGGGCGTAAGCCGCCCGCACCACCGGATGCGCCTGCTCGAAGGCGCTTGTCCGCAACTGGTCCACCAGGCGCGCCATCTCGGCCGGGGTGTCGCCGGGCGGGGCGTAGGCGCGCACCTCGCCGCTGCCGGGCCAACTCGGGCTGTTGGGCCATGTCTTGTACGCTCCGTGTTCGAGCTTTCTGTCTTGCCAGCCGCGCCGGGCGCCGTCCAGCAGGTCGACTTGGACCCGGCAGGTCTCCTGGCTGGCGGTCAGCGCGGCGTGGAGCTCCCTGAGCCAGGCTTGGGTGATCGCCGGGGCGTCAGAGCCGGTCGCGGCGTCAAGCACCAATTCGTAGGCGCGCAGCTGATCCTCGATAGTCGTCCGGACGTGGGGGCCTTTCTGGTCCGCCGCGGCCTCCCAGCCCGCCGCCATGGTCGCCACGGACCTTGTGAAACCCCTGTCCGAGGGGTAAAGCCCCTCGATGGCCCCGGTTTCGACGGCGGCCGACCTCAGCACCTCCCGCGCGGCCGCGTCGAGGCGCGGATGCTCGGCCGACTCCCGGGCGCGCTCAAACCGCTGCCGGTATGCCTCCACCAGCGCCGGGTCGAACTGGACAGCCCACTCGGTGAAATCAGGAAAAGGTTGGTAGCTCATGCGGGTCCTCCCTCCGCTCCAGAGTCGAGGGCGGCTTTTGGGGCGTGGGCGACTCCGCCCGGCGGGTCATCGGGGCGGCCCGCGGCGGGGCCGCCGCGGGGCCGGCGGCGGGCTCGGGCTTCCCCGGCTGGGCGTGTCCGTAACCGGCGGCTTCTTCGTGAAGCTGCCGCTCGGCATCGGACAACGCACGAGGCGCTTAGTCCCCAACTCCGCGCCCGGCGCCCTGCCTGACGCGGCGCGAACCGTCACGACGGAGCGCGACGGTTCGTCACAGGCTGCGGATGACGCAGGTGACGCGGCCGAGCACGCGGGCCTTGTGGCCCTCGATCGGCTGGTAGGCGGGGTTGGCGGGGCGCAGCCAGACGCGGCTGGCGGTGGTGTCGAGGGTCTTGACCGTCGCCTCGTCCCCGATCTGAGCCGCCACGATCTGGCCGTTCTCGGCCGTCGGCTGGCGCCGCACCACCACCAGGTCGCCGTCGGCGATGGCGGCGTCGATCATCGAGTCGCCCTTCACCCGTAGCATGAAGACCTCGCCGTCTCCGACCAGTTCGCGCGGCAGCGGGTAGAGGCCCTCGACGTTCTGCTCCGCCAGGATCGGCGAGCCCGCGGCGATGTGGCCGACCAGCGGCACGTAGCGGGGCTTCGGCTGGTCGTCTTCCTCCGGGCGCAGCAGCTGCGGCATGTCGGCGTTGGGGTCAATGACCTCCATGGCCCTGGGAATCCGGCGGTCGCGGCGCAGATAGCCCTTGGCCTCGATCACCTCAAGCTGGTGCTTGACGCTGGACGGGCTGGTCAACTCTACCGCCGAGCCGATCTCCCGCATCGAGGGGGCGTAACCGCGGCGCTCGAGGGAGTCTTTGATGACGTTCAGGATGGCGCGCTGGCGCGGAGTCAAGCCGCGCAGGGTGGTCTTGGGGTATTTCTTGCCTTGGTTCATGGTGTCTCCTGTGTTTGCCCTGGTCGTAAGAGTGTCAGAGGTCTGGTGTTAGCTACCAGCATAGCCCGGTTTGGGCCGAGATGGAACAGGTGTACTAGGAGAGGCGGTAAAGAGATTATGACAGCTTTGGCGATGGCCCCGGGGCCGGGCGTGGCTCCGGGGATCCCCTTGACGAGGCGTGGCTGGGCGGTGTTGGCGGCGTTGGTCGCCGTCCTGCTGGTGGGGGCCTTTCGGGTCGGCGCCGCCACCGCCGACGAGCGCTACGTCCCGACCCAGCCGGTCGTCGTGACCTCCGGCGACACCCTCTGGTCGATCGCGGCCGAGGCCACCGGCCCGGGCGAGGACGTTCAGGCCATGGTGGTGCGGCTGCAGCAGCTCAACCAACTGCGCGGGTCGCAGCTCCGGGTCGGGGACGTGTTGGAGGTGCCGCGCCGGTGACCAGGCCGCCGCCGCCGCCGACGGGCGCCATCAAGGGCGCGCGCGACACGATCCCAAGATGTAGTGGGCCAAGTCTTGCTTCGGCCCAATATGTTGTTAGAGTGTTCTGCGTGCATTGCCCGTTCTGCCGCCACGAGGACTCTCGCGTGATCGATTCGCGGACGGCCGAGGACGGCACGTCGACCCGTCGGCGCCGCCAGTGCCAGGCCTGTTCGCGCCGTTTCACCACGGTCGAGACGGTCACCCTCAGCGTGATCAAGCGCTGCGGCACGACTGAGCCGTTCAACAGTGACAAGGTGGTGCGCGGAGTCCGCCGGGCCTGCCAGGGCCGACCCGTCTCCGACGGCCAGTTGACGGTCCTGGCCCGCCAGGTCGAAGACCAGATCCGCGCCACCGGCGCGGCCGAGGTTGATTCGCACCAGGTCGGGCTGGCCGTGCTGGGGCCGCTCAGGCAGTTGGACGAGGTCGCCTACCTCAGGTTCGCCTCCGTCTACCGGTCGTTCGACTCGATCGACGACTTTCTGAAGGAAATAGCCGCCCTGAAACGGGTCGGCCAAGACAACGATTGTGAAGAGGAAAACCAGTCATGACGCATTCAGCCCGGACTCTGCCGGATCGCCAGCTCGATCGCGGTCTGACCATCCCGCGGGTCTTCTCCAAGGCCGGGGTCCATCCCTACGCGGAGGTCGACTGGGAGCTGCGGGACGTGGTCCAGACCAACTGGAAGACCGGCAAGACGGTGTTCGCCCAGCACGGCGTGGAGTTCCCGGACTTCTGGTCGATCAACGCCTCGACCATCGTCGCCACCAAGTACTTCCGGGGCGCCCTCGGCACGCCGGAACGCGAGTACTCCCTGCGCCAGGTCATCGATCGGGTGGTCGGCACGTACCGCCAGGCCGGGCTCGACCACGGCTATTTCGCCAGCCAGGCGGACGCCGACGTCTTCGCCGACGAGTTGACCTGGCTGTTGGTGCATCAGCGCTTCTCTTTCAACTCGCCAGTCTGGTTCAACGTCGGCACCAAATCGCCGCAACAGGTCTCGGCCTGCTTCATCTTGTCCGTCGACGACTCGATGGAGTCGATTCTGAACTGGTACCGCGAAGAGGGGATGATCTTCAAGGGCGGCTCCGGCTCCGGCGTGAACCTGTCGCGCATCCGGTCTTCGAAGGAGTTGCTGCGGTCGTCCGGCGGCACGGCCTCCGGTCCGGTGTCGTTCATGCGCGGGGCCGACGCCTCGGCCGGGACCATCAAGTCCGGCGGGGCCACCCGGCGGGCCGCCAAAATGGTGGTGCTTGACATCGACCACCCGGACATCGAGGAGTTCATCGAGACCAAGTCGCGCGAGGAGAAGAAGATCCGAGCCTTGCGCGACGCCGGCTTCGACATGGATCTGGACGGGCGCGACATCTCGTCCGTCCAGTACCAGAACGCCAACAACTCCGTCCGGGTCTCGGACGAGTTCATGCGGGCGGTCGAGAACGGCGACAGCTTCTCGCTGCGGGCCAGGCTGGGCGGTGAGGTGATCGAAGAAGTGGACGCCCGCACCCTGTTCCACAAAGTCGCCCGCGCCGCCTGGGAGTGCGCCGACCCCGGCATCCAGTACGACGACACCATCAACGCCTGGCACACCTCGCCGGAGACCGGCCGCATCACGGCCTCGAACCCCTGCTCGGAGTACATGCACTTGGACAACTCGTCCTGCAACCTGGCCTCGCTCAACTTGTTGGCCTTCCTCAAACCGGATGGCGCCTTCGACGCCGCGCGCTTCGAGCGGGCGGTCGAACTGATCATCACTGCCATGGACATCTCGATCAGCTTCGCCGACTTCCCGACCGAGCCGATCGCCGAGACCACCCGCCGTTTCAGGCAGCTCGGGATCGGCTACGCCAACCTGGGCGCCCTGCTGATGGCCTCCGGCCTGGCCTACGACTCGGACGCCGGGCGATCGCTGGCGGGGGCCATCACCTCGCTGATGACCGCCACCGCCTACCGGCGCTCGGCCGAGCTGGCGGCGGTGGTCGGCCCGTACGACGGCTACGCCCAGAATGCCTCGGCCCACCAGAAGGTCATGCGCAAGCACCACGCCGCCAACGACGCCTTGACGCCCGCCTCGACCCTGGACGGCGACATTCACCAGGCGGCATCGAAAGCCTGGGAGGACTGCTTGCGGCTGGGGCAGGTCAGCGGTTGGCGCAACGCCCAAGCCTCGGTGCTCGCCCCGACCGGCACGATCGGCTTCATGATGGATTGCGACACAACCGGCGTCGAGCCGGACTTCTCGCTGGTCAAGTACAAGAAACTGGTCGGCGGCGGGTCGATGCAGATCGTCAACCAGACGGTGCCGCTGGCGCTGGCCAAACTCGGCTACGAGCCGGAGACCGTCGAGGCGATCATGGAGCACATCACCGAGCACGGCCACGTGGTCGACGCGCCGGGGCTCAAACCCGAGCATTACGCCGTCTTCGACTGCGCGGTCGGCCAACGGGCGATCGGGCCCATGGGGCACGTGCGGATGATGGCCGCCGCCCAGCCGTTCTTGTCCGGCGCCATCTCCAAGACGGTCAACCTGCCGGAATCGGCCACCGTCGAGGAGATCGAGGACGTCTACTTCCAGGGCTGGAAGCTTGGCCTCAAGGCCTTGGCCATCTACCGCGACAATTGCAAGGTCTCCCAGCCGCTGTCTGACGCCAAGGCCAACAAGGGTCAAAAGGCCGTCCCAGCCGACCCGGCCCCGCCCCACCAGCCGGCCCGGCGGCGGCTGCCGAAACGGCGCTACTCGATCACGACCTCGTTCTCGGTCGGCGGCGCCCAGGGCTACATCACCGCCGGATGCTTCGACAACGAGCACCGCGAACTGGGCGAGGTCTTCCTGAAACTGGGAAAGCAGGGCTCGACCCTGGCCGGTGTCATGGACGCCTTCTCGATCGCCGTGTCGATCGGTCTGCAGTACGGCGTGCCGCTGGAGACCTTCGTCCAGAAGTTCACCAACCAGCGTTTCGAGCCGGCCGGCCTGACCGACGACCCGGACGTGCGGATGGCGCAATCGGTCATGGACTACATCTTCCGCCGCCTCGCCCTGGACCACCTGCCCTTCGAGGCCCGCGCGGCGCTCGGCATCCACACCGCCGCGGAACGCGAGCGCCAGCTCGAGACCGGCTCCTACGACGATTTCGACGACCTCGACCCGGAGTCGGCCAGCCAGGACGTCGCCATCGAGCGCGGCCAGCCGGTCGCGTCCGGGCCGCCTCCGCCAAGAAGCGCCGTCCATTCGACGGCCGAGCTGTTCGAGGCAATCCAGGGCCGCGAGGCCGACGCGCCCATTTGCATGACCTGCGGCACCAAAATGCGCCCGTCAGGCTCCTGCCACGTCTGCGAGGGCTGCGGCTCGACCAGCGGCTGCAGCTGACCGGCCAGGAGACCGCGCCGGGACACGGGTTCCGGCCGGGGGCGGGCCGCTGCCGCCCATGTCTTGATCATGAGTGGGCCGGCGAGTCTGGAGTCGGCGGGCTCAGCGGCGGGCCGACGTTGGCACTGAGCCGACCAGCGCCCGGGTCTGGGCGATGACGTCGGTGTCGACCTCGGCCAGGGCCAGGCCTTCGGGCTCGCCGGACAGTCCGGCCCGGACCACGCCGCCGGGGTCGATGATCATCGAGTGGCCGATGGTGTCCTTGGCTCGGGTCCCGGCCGCCAGGACGTAGGCGCAATTCTCGATCGCCCGCGCCCGCGCCAAAGTGGCCCATTGGTCCTCTTTGAGCGGCCCGCGCGCCCAGGCCGCGCTCAGGGTCAGCACTTCGGCCCCGCCGAGGACCAACTCGCGGGCGAGTTCCGGAAACCGCAGTTCATAGCAGTTGACCAGGCCCAGCCTCAGTCCGGCCAAGTCGACCGGCCTGGTCGGGTGGGGCGGTCCCGGCCGCGCGAAATCAGATTCGCGATAGGAGAAGGCGTCGTACAGGCGGGTCTTGGCCTGGCAGGCTGCGGGGTTGCCGTCCTGGTCGACTGCCACGAGCACGTTCCAAGGACGGAGATCCTGGTCGGCGGCGCCAGGTTGGTCGGTTTGGTCGCTCTGGTCGCTCTGGTGGCCGGGGCCAGAGTGGTTGGACGCCAGGCCGGGGTCGCTGGCCGCCCGGCCGACCGGCCGGGCGGCGAATGGCTGGGCGCTGGCGGCGGCGAAACCCCCGGCGACCACCGCGACGCCAAGCCGGCGGGCGGCATCGGACAACGCCTGCGGCCACCACTCCCAAGCGGCGGCCGCTAACCTGGCGAAACGCTGGGGCTGACCGGGAGGCTGGGCCAACATCGTCTGCTCGGGCAGGACGACCAGTTTGGCGCCGCCGGCCGCCGCCTGCTCGATCAGGCGCGACGCCGCCGCCCAATTGGCCCCGGCGTCATCGCCGGGCGCCAACTGCCCAACCGCCACCATCGCTCTCACGCCGTCCAGTAGACCACACCGGGCCGCGCCGGGCCGTGCCACCCCCGGCGCCGACCCGGCGCCGAGCGAGGGCCGGGGGCGGGCTGGCCGTCAGCTGCGGCCGGTGGGCTCGGGCGGGGTCGAGCCGTCGTTCCGGGGCCGCACCAACCACAGCCGCCTGGTCGGCCGGGTCATGGCGACATAAAGATCGGCCGCGCCCGCCCGGCGGTCCAACTCGCTGATCGGCCACGCGCTCTCGGCGGCGGCCCCCCCGGCGACGGCCCCCCCGGCGACGGCCCCCCCGGCCGCGGCCCCGCCGGCCGCCGCCCCCCCGGCCGCGGCCACCACCCCGCCGGCCACCGCCGCCGGATCGACGATGATCACCTCGTCGAACTCAAGGCCCTTGACCTCGGCCGCGTCCAGGACCGCCAGCGGGAAGTCGAGCGGGTCCTGGCGCGGCCGGGCGACCTTGGACGCCAGGTCGCCGCCCGCGATGGCCGCCCGGACCGCCGCCAAAGCGCTCCCGGCCGCGATGAGCGCCACCCGGCCGGTCTCGCCGCGGGGCAGGCGGCGGCGGGCCAGGGCCACCGCCTCGGCCACCGGATCGTCGGCCGGGCAGTCCATCAGCGAGTTCGGCACGTCGCGGGCGGCCGTGTCGCGCCCCACCGGCAGCCCGGCCGAGCGGGCCAACTCCTGGGCGGCGGCCACCACCGCCGCCGGGGTGCGGTAGTTGATCGTCAACTCCTCGATCCGCCAAGACTCGGCGCCGAGCACCCGGTCGAGCGAGGCGCGCCAGGAACCGGTCGCGCCGGGCGCGCGCGTCTGCCCGGCGTCGCCGACTATGGTCAGCGAGCGGGTGGGGCAGCGGCGCAGCAGGCAG
>JAIROU010000088.1 GCA_031257375.1 Bifidobacteriaceae bacterium | reverse complement strand
CCCGCCAGCCCGCCAGCCCGCCAACCGACCGGCGGCCCGCCAACCCGCCAACCCGCCAACCCGCCAGCCCGCCAACCCGCCAACCGACCGGCGGCCCGCCAACCCGCCAACCCGCCAACCGACCGGCGGCCCCGGCGACCCCTCCCGGCGCCTCGGCGCCGCCCGACGAAACAAGGAGCGAAACCATGACCACAACTGAAACCGGCCGACTCGGCATCGGCCTGATATCGGCCGGCTGGATGGGGCGTCTGCACTCCAGGGCCTACCGCGCCATCCCAGATAAGTACGCTGACCTGGGGATTCGCCCCGATCTGGTGATCGTGGCCGATCCGGTCGCGGCCAACGCCCAGGCCGCCCGCCGCCAATTCGGCTACCGCCAAGCGGCCGCCGACTACCGCGCGGTGCTGGACCACCCGGAGGTCGAGGCGGTCTCGATCTGCGCGCCCAACTACCTGCACCGCGAATTCGCCGTGGCCGCGGCGGCGGCCGGCAAGCCGTTCTGGATCGAGAAGCCGATGGGCGTCAGCGCGGCCGAGTCGGCCGAGGTGGTCGCGGCGGCCGAGGCCGCCGGGCTGGTCACCGGCGTCGGCTTCACCTACCGCCAGGCCCCGGCCATCGAGCGCGCTAAGGAGTTGATCAGGCAGGGCGCGATCGGGCGGATCACCAATGTCCGCTGCCACTTCGACGCCGACTACTCGGCCGACCCGCGCGGGCCCAGGACCTGGCGCTTCGAGTTGGCCAAGGCCGGCTCCGGCGTGCTGGGGGACCTGCTCTCGCACGGTTTCGACCTGGCGCAGTACTTGGTCGGCTCGCCGGTCGCCGCCGTGGCGGCATTGACCAGCACGTTCATCACCGAACGGCCGGCGCCCGGGGCTGGCACGGGGCACAACGCCGAAGTGTCCCGCGACGCCCGCCCGCTCCCGGTGCAGAACGAGGACTACGCGGCCGTCTTGGCCAGGTTCGCCTCCGGGGTGGTCGGCACCTTCGAGTCGACCCGCGTCCAGGTTGGGTCGCGCTGCGACTACGGCATAGCCGTGCACGGCACGGCCGGGGCGATCGCCTGGAACTTCGAGCGGCTGAACGAGCTAGAGGTCTGCCCGGCCCCGTCCGCCCGCGATTACGGCTACACCCGCCAGATGTCCGACCGCCGCTTCGGTGACTTCGACCGCTTCCAGCCCGGCGCGGGCATGGGTCTGTCCTTTGACGACCTGAAGACCATCGAGGGGGCGCGCTTCGTCCGGTCTGTCGCCTCCGGCCAGCAACTGGCCGCCTCGGCCGCGGACGCCTTGGCGACCTCCCGGATCGCAGCCGCCTGCGTCGAGTCGGCCGCCTCCGGCCGCTGGCAATCCGTGCCCTCCCCGACCGGGCAGACCACCTTCGACCGCTGATCAGGCGCATCAGCGGTTGGCACCAACTGGCGGGTCGGGCGCTCGGGGGCGCCTGACCCGCTCCCGCCCGCCGCAACTTTCCGGGGACGCGGCGAGGCGGGGCCGGGGGGCCGTCAGTAGGGGCTGGCGGCCCCCCGGCAGACCCCGTGAGCAGACCCCGTGAGCCCCGCGCACGGTTTGTCCGCTTTTGACCGCAGTTGCGCTTCCGGCCCCGACGGACGTCGAACTGCGGGCGGTTTCGGACAGGCCGACGGGCGGGGTGGCGGGCCTGCGCCGGGCCGGGTGTTGGCTTGGCTTTGGGCACGTCCCCGGTTCAGCGGAGGAACGGGTTGGTGCGGCGCTCGCGGGCCAGGGTGGTGGCGGGGCCGTGGCCCGGTAGGAGGCGCGCGGCATCGGGCAAGGTGAGGACCTGCCGGGCGAGCGAACGGCGCATGGCGGCCGGGTCCCCGACCCGGAAGTCGGTCCGGCCGATCGAGCCCGCGAACACCACGTCGCCGGTGAAGACGAGCGGCTCGGCGCCGCCGAGCGCCAGCAGGGTGCTGCCGGGGGTGTGCCCGGGCGCGTGTCGAAGCTCAAAGACCAAGCCGCCGATGCCGAGCGCGCCCGTTCCGTACTCGCCCTCGATTTGGTATTCGCGCACGTCGGCGGGCTCTTGGAAGGGACCGGGGAAAAGGCTGCCGAAGAAGTGGCCGAGTTCGGGCGACAGCGCCGCCACCGGGTCGGTCAGGAAGGGCCGGTCCTGGGCGTGGATGTGCAGCGGGACGCCGTAGCCGTCGGCCAACTCGGCGGCATCGGCGATGTGGTCGATGTGCCCGTGCGTCGCCAAGACGGCGGCGGGCGCCAACCCGGCGGCGGCGACGGCCCGGCGGCACGGCCCGGCCGCGTCCTGGCCGGGGTCGATGATGACGCATTCGGACCCGTTCTCCGGCCCCACGACATACCAATTGGCCTGGAAGGCCCCCGACGTGCCCCCGGCGATCCGCATGCTGAGAGGGTACCCGCCGCGCCCATCGCTTTCGACATGTCACTCCGCCCCCGCCACGCGAAGACAACACGAAACAAAGACCCTGCCCGACGAGGGCAGGGTCTCAGGGCAGCGAGTCGAGTTCGCCGTCCGCCAAACCGGTCGCCTCCGTGACCACCGCCCGGTCCACGCCCAGCGCCAACAGCCGCGCCGCCACCGCCCTGGCCGCCCGCTCCGAACCGTCCGCAAGACCCCGGGCGTGGCCTTGGGCGTGGCCTTGGGCGTGGGCTGTTTGGGCGGCCCGTTCGGCGGCGCGCCTGGTGGCGTAAGCCATCTCGGCCTCATAGGTGGCGGCCGCCTTCTCCATCAAATCGACCATGTCGCGCTCCTCCCTGCCAAGATTGACGTACTCCATCATCTCAGACCCAGATCCGCGAGTAAGGGGTTGGCGACACGTGGCGGTTTGATCTGAAAAATGCCTTCCGACCTGCGACAATGGGAGTGTTAGAAAGCCCGTTGGACACAAACCGGGAAGG
>JAIROU010000071.1 GCA_031257375.1 Bifidobacteriaceae bacterium | reverse complement strand
GGCGGCTCCGGCGGCGAGATGGCACCGTCCCAGCGTAAGAGATAGCGCCAGTAAGGCGTCGTTGGCGGGCGGGGCGGGGGTGCCGGACCGGAAGGCCCACGGCGCGTCGGCGCGCTGGTCGGGCGCCGGAGCCTCGCAATCGCGGGCGGCTCAATGCGCACGGTGTGGAATGGTGGGGATCATACAAGGATCCCCGGGCCTGGCGTTTGAACATGCAGGATCGCCACGCGCTTGTTTAGGTTCGAACCAACAAAGCTCATCAGACGTGCGCGCGCCGTCAGACCCGAGGAACCCGCTTGACCGTCACCACCACGGCCCAACCGCCGGCGACCGGACCGGTCGTCGGGCAGCCAGGCGACAGGCCAGGCCCCGATCGGGCAGCCGTCGATCATCCAAGCGCCGACCTGCCTGCGGCCGACCAGACCGCCGCCGATCAGCCGACCGCCGATCAGCCGACCGCCGACCCGTCGAGCGCGCCCCGACCCGGCGGTCGCACCCGAGCCCAACTCGAAGCCCTGGCCGAGCGGATGGTCGCCGCGGTGGACCGACCAGAGGCCGAGGCCCAGGCCAAACAGCACGGGCGCGGGCGGCTGACGGCCCGCGAGCGGATCGCCCAGCTGCTCGACGCGGGCTCGTTCGTTGAACTCGGCGCCTTGGTCGAGCACCAGTCGCAGGCCTTCGGCCTGGGCGCCAAGCGGCCCGCCGGGGATGGCGTGGTGACCGGATACGGCACCGTCGACGGGCGCCAGGTCTGCGTCTTCTCCCAGGACTTCACCGTCTTCGGCGGCTCGTTGGGCGAGGCCCACGGCGCCAAGATCGCGAAAGTGCAGGACATGGCCCTGAAACTGGGCGTGCCGGTGATCGGGATCTCTGACGGCGGGGGCGCCCGCATCCAGGAGGGCGTGGCCGGGTTGACCCAGTTCGCGGAGATGTTCCGGCGCAACGTGGCCGCCTCGGGCGTGATCCCGCAGATCTCGCTGGTCTTAGGCCCCTCCGCCGGGGGCGCGGTTTACAGCCCGGCCCTGACCGACTTCATCGTCATGGCCAAGCGGACCAGCCACATGTTCATCACCGGGCCAGACGTCATCAAGACGGTCCTGGGGGAGGACGTCAGCTTCGAGGAACTGGGCGGCGCGGACGCGCACGCCAGCAAGTCGGGCGTGGCCCACTACGCCGCCGATGACGAACACGACGCCATCGACTTCGTCAAGAACCTGCTCAGCTACCTGCCGTCGAACAACCTGTCCGACCCGCCCAGCTACGACCCGCCCAGCCATGCCCCCAGCGACCTAGCCCTCGACGGCCTGATCCCCGACCTCGACAACCAGCCCTACGACATGCGCCTGGTCCTCGAGGCGATCCTCGACCACGCCGACTACCTCGAAATCCAGGCCGCCCACGCGCCCAACGTGATCACCGCCTTCGGGCGGGTCGAAGGGCGGTCGGTCGGCGTGGTCGCCAACCAGCCGCTGGCCATGGCCGGGGCGCTGGACATCGCCGCCGCGGAGAAGGCCGCCCGGTTCGTGCGCACCTGCGACGCCTTCTCCATCCCGGTGCTGACCTTCGTCGACGTGCCCGGCTTCCTGCCCGGCACCGATCAGGAGTGGAACGGGATCATCCGCCGCGGCGCCAAGCTGATCTACGCCTACGCCGAGGCCACCGTGCCGTTGGTGACCGTCATCACCCGCAAGGCTTACGGCGGCGCCTACATAGTCATGGGGTCGAAGAAACTCGGCGCCGACATCAACTTGGCCTGGCCGACCGCCCAGATCGCGGTCATGGGCGCCGAGGGCGCGGTCAACATTCTGCACCGCCGCGCCCTGGCCGAGGCGGCCACCGCCGCCGACCCGCAAGGCCAAGCCGAAACCCGCGCCCGCCTGGTCCGAGAATACGAAGACGCGCTGGTCAACCCCTACGAGGCGGCCAAGCGCGGATACCTCGACGCCATCATCCAGCCGCATCAAACTCGCGCCCAAATCACCGCCGCGCTGCGCGCCCTGCGCACCAAGCGCGCCACCACCCAGCCCAAGAAGCACGGAAACGAACCACTATGACACCAGCTTTGACGATCGTCCGGGGCGCCGCCACGCCCGAGGAATTGGCCGCGTTGACAGTCTCGTTGGCCGCCTTGGCCTTTCCCGGCTTCCAACCCGCCGCCGATGCCGCGCTTACATCCGCCGCCGATGCCGCGCGCCCGCCCGCCGCTCCCCCGGCCGCCAGCGCTCGCCCAGCCCGGGCGACGGGCGCTGGCAGAACGGCACGGTCCAACTGGTCCCGGCCCCAGTCCGCGAGTTGGAAACACGCCACCTGCTTCGGCCTGCTCCCCGCCGCCTGAACTCCCGACCGGCGGCGCCGACCAGCCCGCCCGCCTTGGGCAGTCGCCGGGCCGCTGACACTTGAGCGGTCCGCGCGAAACCGGGCGTGGCGCTGAGGCCGGGCCGACGGCATCGGACAACTTGAGCGCCGGTGGGGCGGTCGAGCCCAACTGGACGCGCCGCCCCCAACCGCTAGCGCGTCACCGGCGCAGAATGGCCAGCAGGCGGAGGATTTCGAGGTACAGCCAGACCAGGGTGACCAGCAGGCCGAAGGCGGCGGTCCAGGCGTAGCGGGCGGGGGCGCCGCCGCGGACGCCGCGCTGGATGGCGTCGAAGTCGACCACGAAGCTGTAGGCGGCCAGGGCCACCACCAGCACGCCGAGGACCACGCCGAGCGGCAGGCCGAAGATCGTGAGGCTGGTCCGCAGGCCCCAAGGGTCGGTGACGGCGCCGGTCACCATCAAGATGCAGTTGATGATGCTGAACACGATGTAGCCGAGCATCAATCCGAGCATGATCTTGGTGCCCTTGGCCGTGGCCCGGACCTTGCCGCTGGCGAACAGGGCCAGCATGGTGCCGAAGACGGCCAGCGACGCGATCACGGCCTGGAGCACAATCCCGTCCCAGGCGATGTTGTAGAGCCTTGACAGGCAGCCGACGAAGACGCCCTCGAGGATCGCGTACAGGGTGATCAGGACCGGGCTGGGCTCCCGCTTGAACGAGTTGACCAGCCCCAGGGCGAGGGCGGCGATCGCGGCGAACCAGATCATGCCGAACACGACCGGGGCGAACACCCACCCGAAGGTGGCGCCGACCAGCAGGACGGCCAGCATGCCGATGGACTTGATGAGCACGTCCTCGTAGGTCAGGCGGCCGGTGTCGACTGGGCTGGCGGAGGGGGCTTGGTACATGGTCCCGAGCTCGGCCGCTGACGGCGCGGCGTAGCCGGGCTGGGCGTAAGGGTTGACCGGCTGGACGGCGGTCCGGCCGTTGAAAGCATCTGCGCGATTGAATACGGGATTGGCCATGGCGCAATCCTAGTCACCCGCCGCCGGATTGCGGTAGCACTCCGCCGCCGGCGTACCGGCGCCGCCGTGGCCGATGCCGCGGGGGCGGTGCGGATTCAGGCGGGGTCGGTGAAGGCCAGTTTGGTGATTTGGCGGGCTTCGGATTCGGGTTCCATGAACACCGGGGCCGTCCACGAGTAGCGCACGCGCCAGCCGGCGGACTCCAAAGTGGCTGGCCAGAAGCGGATTTTGGCGCGCAGGGAGGTCTCTTGCATGAAGGCCGGGTCGTCCGTCATGACCGCCACCAATTCGCGGGGCGGACCCGGGTCGGGCCGCACCGCCAGCTTGATCCAGGGTCCCTGCTCGGGGCCGTAGTTGGCGGTGACGTGGGTGCCGCGCCGCTCGACGCGGCGGGCCAGGTCCGCGAACAAGGCGTCGGAGACCTGCGGCCCGGCCAGGGCCAGGGCCTTGGGTCGCGAGGCCGTCGACAAGACCTCCTTGAACAGTTGCGGCCCCGCCCCTTTGAGGCGGTCCTCGTCCAGATCCTCGCAGGTCAGCGAGGACACCACAGTCAGCCGCCGCCTCCCGGCCAGCAGCGCGTCGGTCAGGCGGACGGCCCCCTCGTCGCCGCTCAACAGCCCGAACTCGTACATCACGGCCCCGCGCGGCGACTTGGCCAGGCCGGGCGCGAAGATGACGGCGTCTCGGGTGACGCCAACGGCGCTGTCGACGGCGGCCACCAAGAGCGAACCAGCACCGGTCTGGGCCAAGGCCCGGACCAAAAGCTGGTCGCCGCCCTTGGCCGCCCGCTCCAAGGCCGCGCGGAGGCGGGCGGCGTGCTCGGCCGTGGCCGTGAAGACCGCCAGCGACTCGGCCGGCCAGGTCGTCAAATGCGTCACCACCAGGGCGACCGTCGCCTCGACCTCGGCCGTGGGGGCGTCAATCCGGTCGATCCGGCTGGCGTTGCCGCCGGCTTGGCCGTTGGCCTCGACATGGGTCCAGGTGACGCGCGGTTGGTGCTCGCGGCTGGGCAGGGCCGGACCCAGGGTCAGGTATCCCTGGGCCTCGAGCAGTTCGGTCACCCGGGGGTCGCGGGCGTTGGCGGCGGCCGGCAGCGGCACATGGGGCAGGAACTCGGCGGCGGCCGTCAGCGTCGTCTTGGCGGCCCGGGTGGCGTCTCCGATGACGAGCGCCTGCTTGCCGCGCGCCAGGGCGGCCGCCGCTTGGGCCGGGGTCAGCGCGTCGGCCCCGTCGACCACGACCAGGTCGACGGGCGGGCCGCCCAGTTCGGTCAGCGGGATGGCTTGCGGCACCATCACCGGTCCGGCCAGGATGCACGGGCGGGCGGCGAAGCCGACGTCTGGGGCCAAGGCCAGCGCTTGGCGCAAGGAAGTGCTGGGCTCCAAGTGGGAGAGTTTGAACAACTGCGCCGGGTAGTCCTCGGCCGACCGGTCGCGCCAGTACACGGCGGCGGCCCGGATCGGCAGCGGCTTGGTGGCGGTGTGGGCTATGTCCAACTCCCGGTAGGAGTCGACCAGGGCGGTCAAGGTCTCGCCGCTCATCGTGGACAGCGACGGGTCGTCCGCCAGGGCGTGCGACAGGACGGATGACCACCAGGCGAAATCTGCCTCCCGGACCACGGCCTCGGTCAGCCGCTCGGCCTCGGCGCCGCTGGCGCCCAACTCCGGCCCGGCCCGGCGCGCCTTCAGGTCTTCGACCAGCGGCCCCAGGCCCCAGCCGCGCAGGGAATCGGTCAACTGGTTGAGCTCCGGCAGGAAGTCCATCGAATCGCGGTCGACCTGCAGCCGGTTCAAGAACTCGGTCAATTCCCCGAACTCCAGGTCGACCAGGGCCGGGCGGCCGCCGCCCGCGTCGCCGAGGGCGGCGTCGAGGGCGGCGATGTCGGCCGCCACCGCCTGGTACTCGGCCTCGATCTGGCGCATCCCGGCCGGGAGCTTCGGCCAGGGCACAGTCGGCGACCAACTCATCCAAATCTCGCGCTGGGCCTCGACCTGGACCAGCGCCGCGTGCAGGTCGTCGATCTGCAGGCCCGGCCGCACCAGGTCCCGGGCTTGGCGGCGCAGCCGCCGCCGCGTCCGGCGCGACATGGTTTGGCCTTTCTCCGCCCGCCACTCCGGCGTCGCCGTGGCCGCCACCATGTCACCGGGCGAGCGCTCGAAGATCTCCGGGATGAACTGGTCGAGGGCCTGGCGCACGCCCCGCAGCATCTCCAACTGCTCGCCCCAACCGGCCAGATTGGTCGACTCGCTGAGGCCGGTCGAGGACGTGACATCGCGCATGTGGGCGATCGACCGGGACAGCGAGCCGTCCCGCAGCCGGTCGAGCCTGGCCAACAACTGGGCCGCCGCCTCGGGCTCGCGCGCGTCCACGCCCAGCCAGGCGGTCACCTCCGGGGTCAGTTTGAACAGGCCCAACTCGGTCGCCCGCCGCAAGTCGGCCTTGGCCTGGTCGCGCCCGGCGCCCGCCAACACCGCCACGGCGGCGCGGTCGAGCTCGCAACTGGTGCGGGTGTCCGGCGATTCCTCGGTGATCTGGGCCAAAGCCTGAAGGGCGTCGAAGGGGCTGACGCCGAGCGGCTGCGCCGGGGTGTGCAAAGCCGCGAAATAGGACGCTAGCTGGGCGGACCGTTCGGCCAAAGCCGAACGGATCTGGCCGATGGCCGCCGCGTCAACCGTCGGCGCGGCCACACGCAGGCCGCTGACCAGGTGGATCAGCGACTTGTCGCGCCAATCCGGCGTTGGCTCCAGATCGAGCAAGCATTCGCCCAGGCCGAAGGCCCGCAGAAGCTTGGCGACGGCGTGCCGGGCGCTGGCCGACCCGGAAACGTACAGGACGCTGCGACCCGACCCGACGGCATCGGCCACGATGGCCGCCACTGTGGCGGCCACCGGCGCCCCGGCTGGCGCGTCGATCACGGCCGAGGTCCCGGCCGCCGCCAGATCGAGCACGTGGAACTGGGAGACGTCGAGGTCGCCGACCCCGCGCTCGTGGTCCGGCGGGCGGTCGTAGCTGATCAGCGGGGTGGGCGGCTGTCGGGCGAGGGCCGAGCGCGCCTCCAGGTCGCCGGCCAGCGCCGCCAACAGCGGGTGGCCCAGGACGAGGGCGCGGGCTTCTTCCAAGTCCGCCGCCAAAGCCTTGCCGGGGTGCTCGTAGACGCCCACGATCAACTTGTTCCAGACCCGGAAGTCGTCAAAGACGGCCTGGCCCATGGCGCTGATGGCGTCGAACACCGGCGACGGGTTGAACGAGGCGCCGGCCATCGCGTCGCGGGCCATGGCCGCCGGATCCACCGGGATGCCGAGGTCCAGCAGGACCCTGATCAACTCCGGGTTGACCGTCAGCGACGCCTCGAGCTCCAACTCCATGCCGTGGGCGCCTTCGGCCAAGACGATCGGCCGGAGCATGACCGGCACGCGCCGGGCGGTGGCGGCGCCGGTCGCGGGGTCGACCTCGGTCCAGGTGGCGACGCCCAGGCCGAGGTGGGTGGGCGGCAGGCCGTAAGCGGCGGCGTGCTGGTCGGCCTTGGCTTTGAGAGCCTCGGCGGCGGCGGCGGCCTTGACGTAGGCGGCTTTGTCGCGGATCAGCGAGCGCAGGGCGGTGGTCCGCCCGGCGTAGAGTTGGGCGATCCCGGACGGGTGCGCCTTGGTCAGGTTGAGGACGGTGTTGCCGAGCGCGGCGATGTCGACTTCGGCGCTGGTGCCGCCCAGGTCGGCCAGTTCCCGCAACCAGGCGGAGAAGACTTGGCCCAGCTGCGCCTGGCGCAAATCGCTGGCGGTGACTGGGCGCGGTCCGGTGGGGGCCAGCGCCTCGGATTGGCGCTTGCGACCGGCTAAAGCGAACAAGGCAGGCCTCACGCGCCCCAGGTTAGGCGGTTCGCGCCGCCAAAGGTGGGAGGCGACACGGCAGGGCCATTGTTTTCACAGGCATTTCACGGCACGATGCCGTCTGCGCGCCTTCCAGCGCCCGCCTGGGCTCGTTTGGGCCGGTTGACCTCAACCCGGCGACCACTGGGCGGGCTTGGCGGGAGGTCGATGACCGGGGAGCGTCGAAGTCTCTAGACTTGGCAGGGCCAGCGCCGAAGGAGGACCATGGAGCCCAATCAAATGCCCGGCGGAGTATTAAGCAGCCTGGAGGCTCGCTCCGGCGGGCGCCACAGCGCTGGCGGCGCCCCGGCCCGGGCCGGCGCTGAGCCGCCGCTGGGACCCGAGGCCGTGGCGCAGGGCGCCCAGGCCATCGCCGCCAACATGGCGCGCGTCATAGTCGGCAAGAAGCAGGCCATCGAACTGGCCGTGACGGTCTTCCTGGCCCACGGCCACGCCCTGATCGAGGATGTCCCCGGCGTCGGCAAGACGATGATGGCCAAGGCCCTGGCGGCCTCGGTCGGGGCGAGCGTGAAGCGCATCCAGTTCACCCCCGACCTGCTGCCCTCGGACGTCACCGGGTCGCCCATTTTCAACCAGGCGACGCGAGAGTTCGAGTTCGAGCCGGGGCCGATCTTCGCCAACATAGTGATCGCGGACGAGATCAACCGGGCCTCGCCCCGGACGCAGTCGGCGCTGCTCGAGTGCATGGAAGAGGGCCAGGTCACAGTCGAGGGCGTGACCTACGCCCTGCCCGACCCGTTTCATGTGGTGGCAACCCAGAACCCGATCGACATGGAGGGCACCCACTCGTTGCTGGAGGCGCAGCGGGACCGCTTCATGGCCCGCATCGCCATGGGCTACCCGGACGAGGACGCCGAGCACGCCATGCTCCGCGCGCGCGACCTGGACGAGCCGATCGTCGCCCTCCGCCCCGTCGCCTCGCTGCACGCCGTCGAACGCATGATCGACGCCTGCCGCCGGATTTACGTGGCCGAGTCGGTGTCGCGCTACGCCGTCCACCTGACCAGGGCGACCCGCCGCTCGCCAGCCGTCATCTTGGGCGCTTCGCCGAGGGCGGCCGTCCACCTCCTGACGGCCGCCAAGGCTCTGGCGGCGGTCCAGGGGCGCGGCTATGTCATCCCGGACGACATTCAAAGCCTGGCCGGCCCGGTCCTGGCCCACCGCATCATGCCGGTGGTGCCGGCCCGCGGCCAGGAGGCCATCGCCCAGGCCGGCGCCATCATCCGCGATTGCGTGGCGACGGTCCCGGCGCCGATCGCCGCCCAAACCTGATGACGGCCGCCCGGGCGGCCGGGCAGGCCACAGCCGGACCACCGACGACCCGACAACGGACGGCCGGGCGGGCGGCGCCGGACCGCCGAGGTCGCCTGACGGCCACCGGCCGGGGCGTGTGCCTGGCCTTGGCCGGGCTCATCTTCTTGGCCGTGGCCCTGGTGTTCGAACGCTCGGACGCCTTCATGGCCGCCATCATTCTGCTGGCCGTGGTGGCGGCGGGCTGGTTGGGGGGCCGCTTCGCCAGGCCGCCGGCGGCCTTTCAGCGGGCCATGACCTCAGGCACGCTGGCGCCAGGACGGCGCGTCGAGGTCCGCCTGGCGCCGATCGTCGGCACCGGCTTCATCCCGGCCCCCGATTCGGTCCACGACCTGACGCCCTGGCTGGAGGCCGAGGTCACGAGCGACCCGACCGGCGCCGCCCTGGGCTACAGCTTCGACGCGCCCGGACGCGGCGTCTACCCGATCGGCCCGGCCGAGGTCGCGGTGCCGGGGCCGCTGGGCGTGGTGTCGATCCGCTACCGGACCGCCCCGCCGGCCGAGCTCCTGGTGGCGCCGAACCTGGTCGATGTCCAGGTGGCCATGCCGGACTCCGAGTCGGACCTGCCCCAGGCCCGCACC
>JAIROU010000001.1 GCA_031257375.1 Bifidobacteriaceae bacterium | reverse complement strand
CTACGCGGGCGACGAGGCGGGCCAAGTCGAGGCGGCCTTCCACTCCGCGACCGCGGCGCAGGATTTGGCGCCGGCGCAGGTGGTGGTGGTGCGCGACGGCCCGGTGCCGCCGGGCCTGGCCGCCGTGCTGGGCCGGTTGGCGGCCGGGGAGGGCGTGACGTTGGTGGCGCTGGCGACGAACGTGGGCTTGGCCAGGGCGCTCAACGCCGGTCTGGCGGCCAGCCGTTTCGACGTGGTCGCCCGCCAGGACGCCGATGACGTCTCGGCGCCGTCGCGCTTTAGGCTGACGGTGCCGATGGTCGCCTCGGGCCGCTTCGACCTGGTCGGCAGCGCCGTGCGGGAGTTTTCCGCCGATGCCGACGGGTCGGTCACGTATGGGGCCGTCCGCCGGTACCCGCTGACCGGCCCCGAGATTCGGCGGCGGGCCAAGTGGATGAACCCGCTGGCGCACCCGGCGGTGGTGCTGCGGCGCTCGCAGGTGTTGGCGGCGGGAGGCTACCGCGACTTGTTCCACCTGGAGGATTACGACTTGTGGGTGCGCCTGTTCGAGGCCGGGGCGAGGGCGGCCAATCGGCCCGAGCCGCTGGTCGACTACAGGGTGTCGGCGGCGGGCCGGCGGCGCCGGGGCGGATTGAGGACGCTGCGGGCCGAGCGGGCGCTGCAGCGGGCGATGGTCGGCTCTGGTTTCATCAACCGGGCCGAGTGGCTGCGGAACCTGGTGCTGCGGGGCGGCCTCGAACTGGCCCCGCCCGGAGCGCTGGGCTGGGCCTTGCGGCAGGTCTGGCGGCGACCGGGCTGACCGGCTGGGCTGACCGGGCGGGCCTTTTGCGGGCTGGCCCGGCGGGCCGGGGCCGTGCTCGCGGCCCGGGAATATCTGCAGGTCAATCAGTGTTGCTGAGGATATGAAGTATCGAAGAAGTGGAGCTCATCGGCGGCGCAGGCCGGACGGCCCGTTCAAATCGGCGGGGTCCAAACTGGCCGTGCGAGCGGCGGCCCTGGTCGCGGCATCGGCGGTGGCCATCGGCATGGCCGTGGCGCCCAGCGCCCTACACGCCGACGCCGCCGAGACAGCGCCCGAGACTCTGATCCTGGAGGTCAACACGGTCGCGGCGGGGACCAAGGATGCCAAGCCCGGCGACGGGGAGTGCAAGGCCAGCGCCGGCGACGGCGGCAACTGTTCGCTGCGGGCGGCCATCGAAGAGGCCAACGCGACCCCGCCGGAACAGCCGGTCAAGATAGCGGTGGCGCCTTCGATCACCAATGGTGTGATCTCGCAGCCCGCGTCTACGTCCACCTACATGTACACGGAAACAGGCAAGGTGAGTTACCTTGACTACAATGGGGCCTACTTTCATATCAAGCGCACCATGACTATCGATCTTGACAATCGGCTGGGTCTGAGCGCCCAGGAAGACGTGGCCAATTGGGCCGGGGGCTTCTTCATCGACGCGGCCAACGTCCAGTTGTTCAATTTCTCCAACATCTTCCCCGCCGAGACGTCGTTCGTCTTCAGCCCGAAGTCGTCCGGTTCGACACTGGACGGCGGAACCTCGATCCAGACTGACAACTACAACAACGAACGCGGGGTTTGGATCCGGGGCGGCGCCAACAACATCACCATCCGCAATTACACCTTCGGTCGGTTGTACGGCGCGGATGGCCCTAGCGCTCATAGCGCCATAACGGTCGCGCCGTCGAGCACGAACAGCGACCCCACAGGCATTTCCAACGTCACGATCTCGAACGTGACGGTCGACAACACCCCGGTTGAGGGTTCGACCTCCTGTACCCCATCCAGCGGGCGCGGTTGCGAATCGTCCGCGATCGCCGTCAGGAGCGGCGCGGTGCTGGACGGCTTTGTGGTCGAAAACTCGACCTTCAAGACCTTTACCAAGAGCTTCACCCACGTCATCGACATGTCCGACGCGGGCGCGAACTGCAAGGGCATCGACATCCACCACAACACCTTCACCGGCGTGAAAACTGGCTCCAGCGAGAGCCACGCGACCATCGTCCTGCCCACGGACGAGAAGCTGGCGGGCAAGAACTACATCCATGACAACACCTTCGACAACTCCGGCGCCACCGGTCAGGGCCGGGCCGTGTATTGGAACGGTGGCGTCGGCACTATCTCGAGCTACGACGCCACCGGTTCGAACCTCTGGATCGAAGACAACTACTTCGACGGCTATGAGGATTCCACCGTGGAAATGGAAGACACCGGCGCCGTGACCATCCGTCGCAACACCTTCGGCACAAACACCAAGACTCAGACGACCACGGACAGGGAGGAGTATTACGCGACTGGTTCTTGGATGGTGGAAAACGACACCCCTTTTGCTAACCGAAACATTAGGACTTGGTATCCGCCAGTGCAAACGGGCAACCCGAGCCTGAATCTGGAGACTTGCGAACTTTGGGTGACGCTGCGCAAGGACAGCACAGTCTCGGACCACTACTCGCCGAAAGACCCCGCGACCATCGACTTCTATTACACGGCTCTGCGAACGGCGGAGGTCTATCTTGGCTCGGTCTCCGGAGTGGCGCCGGCGACATCGGGCGCGGACGTGGTGGTGAGAGTCCCCGAATTGCCGGCCGCAGACGGCTACCTGCGAGTCCAGACCCAGGGCTCGACCACGTTCGCAGACCAACCCGAGTCGTCCCAGTACTCGCGCGTGGTCAAACTGCCAGCCCTGGGCACGTGCGCCGACCCCAAGCTCGAGATCGACCTGCGGGCCTGGGAAAACGTCGACCCCGGCGCATCCGCCCACGATTCGATCATCGCCGCCTCCCTGGACGCCGCCAGCGGCGTCAAAGAGGTCGAAGACGGCGACGCCATCGGCCCCGCGACGGGCCTCTGGTTCACCTACACCGTCGCCAACACCGGCTTCGTCCGCCTCCACAACGTCATAGTCAAAGACAGCTTCAACAACCCCGTCTGCGCAATCGACCAAATCCCGGTCGGCGCCCATGCCGGCTGCGCCAAACCCCACCCCTAAACCCGGGGACGGTCCTTTCGTCTCAGACTTGGGGACACTCCCCAAGACGGCTTTCGATGCGGGCGACAATCGCGGGGAGGTCCTGGCGCAGAGTTTGACGGACTATCGCGGAGTCGACCAGGAGGTAAGGACACGCCGATAAATTAGTGGCGGTTTGTTGGTGGCTTGGCGGATGATGGTCGTGTGGCCGACGAAGTGGGAGCTCCCGGCGTGCTGGGCGAGATGTTCGACCGGCTGCTGCCCC
>JAIROU010000238.1 GCA_031257375.1 Bifidobacteriaceae bacterium | reverse complement strand
GAGTTTGAGACGAAAGGACCGTCCCCGGGTTCGGGCAGTTCTCGGGGGGCGGTGATGACTTCGGCGGTCGGGGCGGCGGCCGCGGCGGCGGCGGCCAGGCGGGCGATTTGGCGGCGGCTGGTGGCCGCCCGGCGCAGGGTTGGCTCGAGGCGCCGCCGCCAGGCGCTGAGGCGGAGTTGGCGCTCGGCCATCCGGGGCGGCCCGTCCGCCTTTCGGCGGCGCCGGAGCCGCCCGGCTCGCCGCTCGACCGCCACCGCCGCCTTGAGTGGCGCGGCGGCCAGGCGTCCGATCAGTTTGGCGAGCGGCCGCGCCCACGGCGCCGGATCCGCCACCAGTCGAGATTCGATCCGGGGGTCGAGCCCGGCCGCCAAGCCGCCGTCCACGGTCAGGACGGTGACAGGCCGGCCGGCGAGCAGGGCCTCCCCCACCCGCCCGGCCAGTTCGCCCCAGCCGTGGTCCGTCAGGGCCACCGCCACCAGCGCCGATGCCGATGACAAGGGTTCCGATGCCGACGGCGCCACCTCGGCCGCGGCGCCAGGTCCGGCCGGTCCTGGCACAGCCGCCCCGGCCGCCAGGGCCGAAGCGGTCGGGGGCTGAGCGACCTCGGGCTCGGCCGGGCGGGCGGGCCCCGGTGGGATCGGGGCCGGAACCGGCTCGAACGGCGGCAAGCCGACGGCCACGCGGCGTTCGATCGCGCCGAAGTGGGTCGTCCCGTAGCGGCGCTCGAGGGCGTCCCGGACCGCCTGCGCGGCGCCTGGGGCGGCTTGGCGCACGGCGGCTTCGAGGCGGGCGACGGCCTGGGCCACCCGCGGTCCGACGCGGCGGCCGAACGGCGGGTCGATCAGCACCGCCCGGCCCGCCGCCACCGCCGGCGGCATGGTCTGGGCGGTGCCGCAGTTCCGCACCGCCAGCACGGGCAAGCCGCTGAGGAGGCCTTCGAGGGGGGCGATGCCGAAGGTCTCGGCCGGTGACAGGTGGATCTGGAGATCGGCCCGCGCCATGGCGGCGGCCACCCCGGCCCGGTCCAACCCGCCCAGAAAGACGACCCGGTCGGCCAGGCCGAGGCGCCGGGCCAGTTCTTTCAGACCCTCCAGGGCCGGTCCTTGACCGGCCATTTCCAAGCGCGGGTCGGGGCCGCCGGGCCGCTCGGGCGGCTGTGGGTCGGGGCCGGGCCGGGCGGCGGCGAAGGCGGCGAAGCCCTTCAGCACGGCGAAGACGCCTTTTGAGGCGTCCAGGTTGCCGACGTACAACCAGCGCTCCAGGGGCGCCTCGGCCGGGCGCTCGACAAAGGGGAAATCGGCCGAGTCGATCGGATTGCCGACGGCCCAGATTCTCGACCGGCTGGCCGGAAAGGCGACCCTGAGCAGGCGGGCCGTTTCTTCCCCGGCCGTCAGCACGGCATCGGACATGGCGACGGCCTGTCCATAGGCGGACCGGGCCTCGGGGTGGCGCAAGAGCTGCGGCACGTAAGAGGCGTGCTCGACCAGGACTAAACGCTGGCCGGGCCGGGGCCGGACGGCCGCGCCGGTCGGCATGACGACGTGGGCGAAGACCACTTCGGCGGATTCCAGCGCGGCCGCGGCTAAGGGCTCGGCGGCCAGGGCGGCCCCCTGGGCGCGGGCGGCGGCGGCCCGGGGCAGGCGGTGGCCGACCTTCACCGGGATCCAGATCAGATCGCCCTCGGGCGTGTCCTGGCGGACCGGCGGGCGGGGGTCGGCCGGCTCGACCATCTCCAGGTGGATGACTGTGGTCGCCTGGCGCGGCCAGGCCAGCGCCCGCACCCACTGGCGGACGAAGCTCCCGCCGTAGGGCTTGTCCGGCGTGGGGTACCAGGGCGTCGCCACGACCAGGCGGCCGGGCGCGGTCACCGCCGGCCCGCCGCCGCCAGGCCGAGCGCGGCCGCCTCTTCGGCGTAAACGCGGGCCAGGACCTCAGCCTGAGCCGCCCAGCTGAAACGCCAGCGCAAGTCCTGGTCGCCGCGCAGGCGGGACTTCAGCGCGTCCAGGCGGTCCAGCGCGCGGCGCACCGCCCGCGCCAGGTCGGCCGGGTCATCGGCCGTGAAGACCTCGCCCAGGTCGAGCTCGCGGACCAGCCGGGCCTGTTCGGGCGTGTCCGATGTCACGACCGGCAACCCGGCCTCGATGTACTCGCAGAACTTGTTGGTCAAGGCGACGTCGTGGTTGGGCGCCCGGCTGAGCGGCGACAAGCCGAGGTCGGCCGACTCGAGGTAGCGCGTGACCTGGTCGTGCGGCACGAACGGGACCAGGTGCAAGCGGTCGGCCAGCCCCAGGCGCTGGGCCTCGGCCTGGAGGTGGGAGACGGCCGTGCCCAGGTTGTTGACCACCACCGCCAGGTGCACGCCCTCCAGTTCGGCCAGCGCCCGGACCACCGAGCCGAGCCCGCGGGCGGGGTTGACCCCCCCGGCGTAGACGGCCAGCGGCGCGGCGGCGGGCACGCCCGCGACCGCCCGGACGGACGGGACCTGGGGCGTCGAGTCGTCCCGCATCGGCGCGTTCAGCACCAGGTCCGGGCGGCGGACCAAGCCGTGGGCGGCCGTCAGGCGGTCGGCCAGCGGGTCCGAGACCGTGATCACGCGGTCGAAGTCCTGGATGAACTCGCGCTCCAGGGCGCTGTAAGCGGCCACCCGCCGGGGCGGCACGTGGGCCAGGCCGGGCACCAGCTCGCGGGCGTCGTAGACCAGGCGGACGGGCCGTCCGGCCCGGGCCGCCCGCCCGGCGTACCAGGCGGCGGCGTGCATCAGGTAGACGTCGTGGACGTGGACTATGTCCGGCGCCAGCCGGTCGAGTTGGCCCGCCACGGCCATCGCCTGGTCGACCGCCCCCGGCAGGGCCTTGCGCCAGTGCGCCCGCCAGGGAGTCACCTTCAGCCAGGCGAAGCGCCGCCGCCGCCAGGCCTCGAGTTTGACCGGGTCCCAGGTGTCGCGCTTGATCTCGCGGTCGGCCGGCAGGCTCATGGCTTTGACGGCCAGCCGCACGGCCAGGCAGCGCAGCCGCCGCCAGGCCCGGACCGGCGCCGCCGGGTGGCCAGGGGCCTTGACCGATGCCGCCCGCCCGGCCTCGCGCAGCGCCCGGTCCGCCTCGAACTGGCCGACTTGGCGCAGGTGGGCGGCGTAGGCGCGGGCGTTCGAGCGCTCGGTCCGGTCGAACCAGAGCCGCCAGCGGCGGTAGCGCCGCCAGGCCTCGTAGCGCACCGGCACCGGTTGGATTATGACGCGCCCGCCCCAGTCGAAGGTCTCCTCCCGGACGGCCTCGCCGCGCGCCACGCCCAGGGCGATGGCCTCGTAGCCCAGTTCGGCCGCCGTCCGCAGGTTCTTCATCACGCGGGCGTCGACCAGGGCGTTGTTGCCGGGCATCAGGACTATCCTGACCCTTCGCTCTGACGCGGGCGGCCCGCCCGGCGCGGGGGCGGCGGACGGCGCCGGCGGACGGTCAGCCGTCACCGGCCGGTTGGCGGCGAGGGGCGCGGGCGGCCCGCCGATGCCGCTCACGCCGCCCCCGGCAAAGGCGCCAGTTCGGCGTACAACTCCGCCAGTTTGGCCACCTGAGCCTCCCAGGCGAAGCGCTCGCGCAACTGCGGGGCGCGGACGGCGGCGGCCAATTCGGCCCGCCGCTCCAGCACCCGCCGGATGGCGGCGGCGATCGAGGCCGGGTCCTCCGGGTCGAAGGTGAAGCCCAGGTGGGCCTGGCGGACCAGGCCGCCCATGACCTCGACGTCGCTGACGGCCAGGGGCAGCCCGGCCCAGATGTAGTCGAACAGCTTGTTCGGCAGGGCCAGCTCGTGATTCGGCAGGCCCAAGGCCATCGGGTGGACGCCCAGGCTGGCGCTCGACAAGAACCGCACCACCTGCTCCGGCGGCACCGGCCCCACCAGGTGGACCCGGTCCCCCAGGCCCTGCCGGGCGGCGCGCTCGGCCAGCTGCCGCGCCACCGGCGTGTGCGGCCCCGGGACGCAGACCAGGGCTAGGTGGGCGTCATCGAGCAAGGCGAAGGCGTCGATCAGCGGGCCGAGGTTGCGGTTGGTGTGCAACACCCCCGAATAGACCGCCAGGGCGGCGCCCGGCGGCAAGTCGACGGCGGCCCGCAAACTCGGCCCCGCGGCCGCGCTCGCGGCCGGGCCCTCCGGCCCGGCCCCCCCGGCCGCCAGCGGCGGGCTGTTCAAGACCACCGTCGGGCGGCGCGCCAGGCCGAAGTCGCGGGCCAGCAGGTCGGCGATGGGCTCCGAGACCGTGACCACGGCATCGGCCTCGCCTGCCAACTCCCTCTCCACGGCGGCGTAGGCGGCCTCCTGGAACGGGTTGCCGCCGCGCATGCCGGAGACGTACTCGTGGGCGTCGTAGATCAACCGCGGCGCCCGGCCGAGGGCGGCCAGCCGCCGCTTGGCGTGGACGCCGGCGCTGAGCAGATGGATGTCGTGCAGGTGCAGCACGTCCGGGCGCAGTTCGACCAGCCGGGGCGTGAAAACCCCGTCCAGGTCGGCCACGTTGGCCAGTTCCCGCTCCCAGGGCAGGCGCCGGCGCCAGGCCTCGTAACGCCGCTGATGCCGGTTGGCGCGCAGCGATTGGACCTTCGAGCGCAGCCGGTGGACGAACTCGGCCGCCCGCAAGCTGGCGGGCGTCCCCTCGGCGTCGAGGCGGGCGCGCCGGGCGGCCAGTTCGGCCGCCTTGACCCGGCGGGCGCGGGCGTCCGGATAACCGATCAGCGTCCAATTGCGGCCCAGGGCGGCGCGGCGGCCGAACCGCCGCAGGGTGTCCGCCCGGAGCTGGTAGGCCACCGGCAGGCCGATGGTCTTAGCGCCGCCAACCGCCCCCTCGGTCACCTGATGGCCCACGTCATCGGCCCACAGCAAGGTGACCTGGTAGCCCATCTCGGCCACGGCGGCGGCGGTCTTGCGGACGCGGGCGTCCATGGCGATGGGATTGGCCACGGCCATGACCACGTGCGGCCGGTCAGCGGACATCAGTTGCCTCTTCCCGCAGGTCGGATCCCGGCTGTCTTTGAGCAGGGCCAGTTCTTGGCCGGCCACCTGCGCCACAGCCATGGTAGAGCGCGCCCGCGCCGCCGCCGCCGCCGACTTGGCCGCGAAGACGTCGGGGTGGTGGTAAAGGTCGCGGACCGCCGCCGCGATGCCGGCCGCGTCGTCCGGCGCGGCCAAGTAGCCCTCGGCCTGGGACAAAAACTCCGGCACCGCCGCCACGGCGTTGGAGATCACCACCATCCCGCTGGACATGGCCTCGTCGCGGGAGACGCCCTGGGAGTCCCAGCGGGTCGGCTGGAGCATCACCCCGTAGTCGCGCTGGACGGCCGCGATCTCCTCCTGGGCCATGAACCGGCGCTCGAACTTGACGTTGCCGAAGCGGGCGAGCGGCCGCATGTCCTCCTCCCAGAGCGCCCCGTCGCCCACGATCAAGAACTCCAACTGATTGAAGAAGGGCTCGCGGCTGAGCTCTAAGATGGCCGCCGCCGCCAGGTCGGTGGCGTATTTGCGGGTCGCGAAACTGCGCACCATCAAAATGCGTTTGCGCTGCTCAACGCCCTTCGGCCGGTAGGCGAACAAGTCGGTGTCGACCCCGTTGTGGATCACGGCCACCCGCCCGGCCGGCACCGCCAGGCCGAACTGGGCGAGGTCCTCGGCCACCTCCCCGGCGAAGGTCTGGGAGACGAAGACGAACCTGGTCTTGGCGCCGGGCGCCGTCAACACCTGGCCCCACATCTGCATCAGCCGGGCGGTGTGGGCCTCGTACCAGGCTTGTTTCTCGGCCGACTCGATCAGGTGGCGGTGGCGCCACCAGGGCTGGATGTCGCTGCCGTGGACCCAAATGACCAGGGGCAGGCGGGCGGCGCGCGGCGCCAGCGTCTCCCACAAGTGCGGCTTCAAGAAGTGCACCGCCGCCATGTCGTAGCGCCCCGAGTCGAGCATCTGGCCGAGCAGCCATTGGGAGCCCTCCAGGACTTGGACGCCGAGGTACTCGCGCCAGCGCTTGACCCCGCCCGGCCGCATCACCATGACGTCGACCTCGAACCCGGCCGCCTGGTAGGCCTTGACCCGGGTGTGGACAAAGCCGAAGCTGTAAATGTCCTCCGGCGCCGGATAGCCCTCGGAGATGATCAGCACCCGCTCGCCCGACCAGCGCAGGGGCAGGGCGTCGTGGCGCTCGTGGTCCGGCAGTTTGAGGCTGGTGAAGCGGACGGCGCCGTCGCCCAGCGTGCGGACGGCCAGGCGCAGGCGCTCGGCGCCGGGCGCCGGGATCACCGGGTGGCGGGCGTTCCAGCCGTACCAAGAGCTTTGCACCGGCGACCCGGCCGAGTCCGTCAGCGTCACCGCGACCTGGCCCTCGACCGGCCCCCGGCCGGTCAACTCCACGAACAACCGTCCCTCGGGGGCGACTTTGGCCAGCGGCAACGAGCCGGACAGGACCCGTGAGAAGGTGACGCCCCGGCCCTGGACCGCTTGCCAGACCAGTTCCTCGCCGACGGCCTTGGCGTCGAGGCGGCCGCCGTGGGACCGGTGGCGCCCGGTCGGCCAGGCTTGCGGCTCGGCCCGCCAGCCCCGGTCGCCGTCCTCGGGCCGGGCGGCCGCCTGGGCCAACTGGCTTGCGATCTCAGGCCAGGGGCCGCGCTCGGGCCAGCGCCGGGCCGTCTGGTCGATCATCTGCCGCAGCCTGGCCCGGTATGAGTGCTCCCGCGCCACCTCGGCCGGGTCTGCCGCGACCGTCCGGCCGGGTCCGCCCAGCTGCCCGAAGAAGTTCCAGACCGCCCGCGAGTAGGGCGCCTCGGCCCGGCCCGCGGCCATCAGCCGCTCCAGCAGGGCCGGGTCGAGCCAGGTTTCCGATGCCGCCGGCCCAGTCTCGGCGCCGCCGTCCGCCGCCGTCCGCCCGGCCAGGGGCGCCAGGCCGACCCGGCCGGGGCCGAGCGCGCGGCTGAGTTCCAGGGCCACGTCGAGATCGGCGGCGAAGACGAAGTCGAAGGCGCCGGCCTCGGGGATGAAGGGCTCGGACTCGGCCATCGGGCCAGTCAGCCAGAGCCAGCGGGCCGGGCCGGACGGGTCCAGGGCGGCGGCCACCGCCCACAGGCGGTCGGGCGCCAGTCCGGTCGGCTCGACCAGCACCAAGTCGGCGGCGGACCTCGAATCGACCAGGCGGACGGCCTCGGCCAAGCCCGGGCGCAGTCCCTCCCCGCCGACCAGGGCCACCGCCAACTCGCCCAGGCCGCCCTCGGCCTTGGCGCGCAAGGCCGCCAACCGCGCCGCCAGCCGCTCGCGCCCGGCGCCGGCCGGATCGGCCGCGTCGGCGCCCGAATCGGCGCGCGCGGGGGCCGGGGTCTCGACCGGGTCGCGCGCGAGGGGGATCAGGCGATACGCCAGAGTTGGGAAACGCCGCCCCAGCAGGCCCTGCAACTGGCGCTTGAGGCGCCTGGCCAGGCGTCTGGAATCCATCGCAGGCAGGATAGCAGACATGGCACAATGTTCCGGTGGCCGCCGCCCGAATCGTCTTGCTGTCCGCCAACAACAACGTCTTGGTGGACGCCCGCCTGCTCCGCTACATGGTGGCGGCCGACCGGCTCGGCCACGAGGCCATCGCCATCGGCACCACCCGCCTCGGGCCCGACGAAGAGCACCAAGTGCCGGGCGGCCGGGCGATCGTCAAACGGCTGCCGGGCCGCTTCGTCGGCCGGGGGGCGGCGGCCCGCCTCGGCGCCTGGCACCGGGCGCTGGCGCCTTACGCCCTGAACGCCTCCCCGGGCGAGGCCCGCGCCCTGGCCGCCTTCTTGACCCGCCCAACGGGCGGTGATGGGACCAAGGCCGCCGCCTGGGCGCGGCGGGCGCATTCGCTGGGCATCCGGGCGCTGGTCAAAGCCCGGCTGGCGGTGGCGGGCCGACTGGCCCCGGCGGCATCGGGCAAGACGGCGGCGGCCTACGGCGCGGCCGAAAGCCACGAGCGCAAACGGGCGCGGGCGCTGGCTTTTTACCGGCGGGCGCCGCTGGCCGCCCGCTGGCGGATCGTCACCCCGGAGCACATCGAGGAAGAATTGGCGATCGGGCCGCTGCTGGACCAGTTGGCGCCGGACGTGATTCACGTCCACGACGTCTACCTGATGGGTGTGGCGGCCGCGGCGGCGGCGCGGGCCGGGACCGCCGGGCGGCGGGTCCGCCTGGTCTACGACGCCCGCGAGTTCGTCCCCGGCCTGGCCGCGACCGCGCCCAGGCGGGTGGCCGCCCAGGCCAACCTGGAGCGCGAGTTCATCGGCCGGTTCGAGCGCGTCATCACGGTGTCGGACTCCCTGGCCGACCGACTGGTGGCCGAGCACCGCCTGGCGCGGCGCCCCGACCTGGTGCTGAACGCCCCGATCGCGGCCCCCCGGCGGGCGGGCACGCCCGCCATCCGCCAGGCGGCGGGGCTGGCGGATGGCGCCCGGCTGATGGTCTACGGCGGCGGCGTCAACCCGGCCCGCGGCGTCCAGACCGCCATCGCCGCCCTGGCGGCGCTGCCCAAGACCCATCTGGCGGTGGTGATCCGCCAGACCCGGTGGATGCCTCCCGAACTCTTGGAACTGGCGGACCGCTTGGGCGTCGCGGACCGGTTGCACCTGGTGCCGTTCGTCGACCACGACCAGGTCGTGAGCTATTTCGAGTCGGCCGACCTTGGGCTGAGCCCGCTGCTGCACACCGTCAACCATGATGTGGCCCTGACCAACAAGTTCTGCGAGTATCTGGCGGCGGGCCTGCCGATTGTGACATCGGACACCCCGGAGCAGGCCCGGCTGGTGCGCGAGTTGGACCTGGGGGCCGTCCACCGGGCCGGCGACGCCGCCGACCTGGCCCGCGCCGCCGCCGAGACCTTCGACCGCCTGCCCGAGTTGAAGGAACGGATCGCGTCGGACGCCGAACTGCGGCGCCGGTTCAGCTGGGACGCCCAGGTCCCAGTCCTGGAGCGGGTCTACCGGGAGGTGCTGGCCTCATGACCAAGATCGTCTCGGTGGTCGGCGCCCGGCCGCAGTTCGTCAAACTCGCCCCCGTGGCCGAGGCCCTGGCCGCCGCCGGGGTGGAACACCGGATCATCCACTCCGGCCAACACTACGACGCCGCCATGTCCGAGGCCTTCTTCGCCGACCTGGCGATCCCCGCCCCGGATGTCAACTTGGCGGTGGGCTCGGGCTCGCACGGGCGTCAGACCGGCGCCATGCTGGCCGCCATCGAGGAGGTCCTGGCGTCCGAGCGGCCGGACTGGGTGCTGGTCTACGGCGACACCAACACCACCTTGGCGGCGGCCCTGGCGGCCGTCAAGATCCACCTGCCGGTGGCCCACCTGGAGGCCGGGCTGCGCTCCTTCAACCGCCGCATGCCGGAGGAGCACAACCGCGTCCTGACCGACCACGCCGCCGACCTGCTGCTGGCGCCGACGGCGGTGGCGATGGCCCACTTGGAGCGCGAGGGCCTGGCCGAGCGCGCCCGCTTGGTCGGCGACGTCATGACCGACGTCTGCCACCGGGTGGCCGACTCGGTCCGCCCCGGCTGGCGGGACCGCCCCGGCGGCGGGCGGTTCTGGCTGG
>JAIROU010000207.1 GCA_031257375.1 Bifidobacteriaceae bacterium | reverse complement strand
GCGTACAACACGAAATCGTTGCCGGTGCCATGGCCTTTGGTGAAGGCCAACCCCTCCGGCAAGGGGGTTATTTCATTAGGCACTCGGTCAGCATAAGCCAAACCCGTTCAGTTGTCGTCATCGAGGGCGGCCAACGTCCGCCCGGCCAAGTCCGGCCCGGCCGCGTCCAGCCAGACGATCCTAGGGTCGCGCCGGAACCATTTCAGCTGGCGCCGGGCCAGGCGCCGGGTCGCCAGGGCGATCTCGGCCTGGGCCTGGGCCGGAGTGGCCAACCCGTCCAGCACGGCCAGGCCTTGCCGGTAGCCGATCGCGCGTGATGCCGTCCGCCCGTCCCGCAGTCCCGCCGCCACCAGCCGGGCGACCTCGTCCAGCAGCCCGCCCTCGATCATGGCCCGAGCCCGCCGGTCGATCCGCCGGTCGAGCTCGGCCAGGTCGAGGCGCAGGCCGACCAGCCGCACCGGCCGCCAGCTGGTGTGGTCCGGCAGGCGGGCGGTGAACGGCCGACCGGTCAATTCGATCACTTCGAGCGCCCGGACCAGCCGGCGGACGTTGCCGGGGTTGATCGCGCCGGCCGCCGCCGGGTCGCGTTCGGCCAGTTCGGCGTGCAGCCCGGGGCCGCCCAGCCGGACGCCCAGGTCCTCCCACTTGGCGCGCACGGCCGGGTCTTGGCCGGGGAAGTCGATCTGGTCGGTGACCGCCCTGATGTACAGACCGGAGCCGCCCACCAGCAGCGGTTGGTGCCCGCGCCGCCTGATGCCGCCGATGTCGTCCCGCGCGTGGCGTTGGTAGGCCGCCACCGAGGCCTCCTCGGTCACGTCCAGCACGTCGATTTGGTGGTGCGCGATGCCGCGCCGCCGGTCAGCCGGGAGCCGCGCCGTACCGACTTCCATGCCCCGGTACAGCGCCATCGCGTCGCCGTTGACAACCTCGCCCCCCAGCCGCTCGGCCAGTTCGACGGCCAGTTCGCTCTTGCCGGTTGCGGTCGGGCCGACGATGCCGATCAGAGGTCGCGCCATCCGTCAATTGTCCCGCAGCCGCCGCCGGGGCCTCTGCGCTAGAATCCGAGGACCGCCTCGCGGCGGTCCCGCGCGGTCCATCAGTTGACGCTCGAATGAGAAGGAGTCTCCCATGCCCAACCCCGGTCAACCGGTCTCCATGCAGGTTCGGGTGAATCGGCCGCCGAATGAGGCGGTGTCACGTCTGATGTTCTCCGTCTCGGGGGCCACCGGGGGGTATTTCGACGGCGTGGAGGTCACCTCGGACGGCGTCAGCTTCATCAATCTTCAGCGCAAGTACGTCCCCACTTGGGCGGTGGTCGTCGGCATCATCGGCGCGCTGTGCGCCCTGCTGGGGCTGTTGGCCCTGCTCTACCGGGACACCGAGACCTGCCAGATCAGGGTCTCGCCGGCCGACGGCGGCGGCAGCCTGATCCAGGTCGGCGGGGTGCTGAGCCCCGTCTTCCACGCCGCCATCGGCAACGCCATCGCCGCCCTGGAACACGGTCTGTGACGATCTGCCTGTTCAAACGGCTGGTCGGACGGCCCTGTCCGGGCTGCGGCCTGACGCGGGCGAGCCTCAGCGCCCTGCGCGGCGACTGGCGCGGGGCCTTCCGCTGGCACCCCCTGTTCTGGCTGCCGCCGGCGGCCGGGCTGGCCTTCGCCGCCTCCGCAATCTGGCCTCGGCTGCGCCCGGCCATTCGCTCGAAGCGGCTCGGCTACCCGGCCTTGGCGGCCTTTTTGGGGCTCTGGCTGGCCAGGCTGGCGTTCAACTTGCCGGGCGTGGCCTCGCGCCGCTGGTGAGCCCGCTCGGCCACAGCCCGCGGGCCTTGGAGCTCAGTTAACCCCTGAGCCCCGGCGCACCCTTTGTTATGACAAATGGTCCGCCTCCAAGGTCTGTCCCCAAGTTTGAGACGAAAGGACCGTCCCCGGGTTTAGGGGGTGGACGGGCGACAAATGTGGCGGCCGGTTCCTGGCGGCGGCGGCCGGGCGGGGGCAGGTTACGGCACCGTAACTTGTAGCCGTGAGTTTCCAATCCAGCCCAGTCAATTCGCATTCGTTAGCCGACATCCCCCGGCGGTCTGCCGGGCGCCACCCGGATAAAACCGCCCTGATCGACGGCCCGACCGCGATCACCTTCGGCCAGTTCGACCAGCTGGTCGACTCGGCCGCGGCCGCCATGCAGGCGGCCGGACTGGTCAAGGGCGACGTCCTGGTGGTCCTCAGCCGCAACTGCTGGCAGATGGCCGTCCTGCCGTTCGCCGCCGCCCGCGCCGGGGTGATCCTGGCCCCGGTCAATTTCCTGCTCAGCCCGCCGGAGGTGGCCTCGATCCTGCGCCTGGCCAAGCCCAAGGCCTTCGTCGCCGAGGAGCACCTGGTCGAGACCGCCCAAGCCGCCCTGGACCAAAGCGAGTTGCCGCCTCTCGCCCGACTCGGCATCGGAACCGACAAACGGGCGGCCCGGCACGGCTGGGCCGACCTGGACGAATGGCTGACCCACCCCGGCCAACCCGAGCCCGTCATAGTGGCAGACACGGACGTCATAAGGCTCATGTTCACCTCCGGCACCGAGGCCGGCGCCAAGGCCGTCCAGCTCACCAGCCGCTCGCTGATGTGGCAGTACGTCTCCACGATCGTCTCCGGCGGGGCCGCGGCCGAGGACGTGGACCTGCACTTCATGCCCTTCTACCACTGCGCCCAACTGGACGTGTTCTTGCTGCCGGACATTTACCTGGGCGCGACGTCGGTGATCCTGCGGTCGGCCGGGCCGGCCCCGATCCTGCGCGGGATCGAGGAGCACGGCGTCAACAAGATGTTCGCCACACCCTCGAAGTGGATCGAACTGCTCCACTCCCCCGCCTTCGACCCGGCCCGCCTGACCGGGCTGACCAAGGGCTATTACGGTGCCTCGGCCATGCCGGTGCCGGTCCTGCGCGAGCTCGCGGAAAAGCTTCCCGGCCTTAGGTTGTGGAACTTCTACGGCCAGACCGAGATGAGCCCGGCGGCCTGCATCCTGCCGCCCCAGGACCAGTTGGAGTTCGCCGGCTCGGCCGGCCAGCCGGCCCTGAACGTCGAACTGGCGATCCTCGCGCCGGACGGCCACCCGCTCGCCCCCGGCCAGGTCGGGGAGATCGCCTTCCGCTCGCCCCACGCCTGCGCCGGTTATCTGGACGATCCGGCGGGCACCGCCGCCCTGTTCGAAGGCGGCTGGCTGCACACCGGTGACCAGGGCTATTGCTCCGAGGCCGGACGGTTGTACTTTGTCGACCGGGTCAAGGACACGGTCAACGTGGGCGGCGAGAAGGTCGCCTCGCGCGAGGTCGAGGAAGTCATCTACCGCCTGCCCGAGGTCCAGGAGGCGGCCGTCATCGGCGTGCCCGACCCGCGCTTCGTGGAGGCCGTCGCGGCCGTGGTGGTGCCCCGCCCCGGCGCCGCGCTGACCCCAGAGGCCGTCATCCAGTTCACCCGCCTGCACCTGGCCCGCTTCAAGACGCCCAAGTTCGTCATCCTGGCCGAGACCCTGCCGAAGAACCCGTCAGGCAAGATTCTGAAGCGCGAGCTTCGCGCGCAGCACTCCGCCCTGGCGCTGGACTGACCGCCCGCCCACGTCCGGCCGCCGCTCGGCGTAGGGGATCAGCCGGAACGGGCCGCCGGTCAGCGCCGCGTCCGCGATCAGGTGGTGCGGCGCGGCCCCCGTGATCACGGTTTCGACGATGTCGCCCGGCTGGGGCCGCCCCGCCGGTCCGCACCCGGAGCCGCCAAGACCGCCAAGTTGCACGATGACGCCGCGCCGCCGACCGCCGCCCGCCGCCACGCTTCCGGTCGCGCCACCCGCCGGTCCGATGCCGCCGTCTCGACAGAGGTCATCGTGCCCCGTCGCGCTTTCCGAGGTGGCGCCCGCCCGTCCGATGCCGCCAACTTGGCTGACGGCATCGGGCGTCGTTTGGCTGTCGGCGGCGCCGGGCGGCAGGGCGATGTGGACCAAGCGGCCCTCGCGGGTGCGCCCGGAGACGCGGGCGCGCTGGCGGTCCTTGCGGCCCTCCCCGGCCGCCACCAGGACCTCGACCGGCCGGCCGATCTGGGCTTGGCCGTCCTCCAAGCTGAGGCGGTCCTGCAGGGCGACCAGGCGGGCGAAACGCTCCCGGACCACGTCGGGCGGCACCTGGTTCGGCATGGCGGCCGCCTCGGTGCCCGGGCGGACCGAGTACTGGAAGGTGAAAGCGCTGGCGAAACGGGCCTGTTCGAGCAGGTCGAGGGTGTCTTGGAAGTCGGCCTCGGTCTCGCCGGGGAAGCCGACTATGACATCGGTCGAGACGGCCGCGTCCGGCATGGCGGCGCGCACGCGGTTTAGGACGGCCAGGAAGCGGGCCGCCCGGTAAGACCGGCGCATGGCCCGCAGGATCCGGTCCGAACCGGACTGCAGCGGCAGGTGAAGCTGGTGGGCGACGACCGGGGTCTCGGCCATGGCCGCGATCACGTCATCGGACAAGGCGGCCGGGTGGGGCGAGGTGAAACGCAGCCGCTCCAAGCCCCTGACCTGCCCGACCGCCCGCAGCAGCTTGGCGAAGGCGGCCCGGTCCCCGAACTCGGCCCCGTAGGAGTTGACGTTCTGGCCGAGCAGGGTGACCTCGACGGCGCCGGCCTGGACCACCGCCTCGACCTCGGCCAAGATTTCGCCCGGCCGCCGGTCGCGCTCGCGGCCGCGCAACGACGGCACAATGCAGAAGGTGCAGGTGTTGTTGCAACCGACCGAGATCGACACCCAGGCGGAGAAGGCCGAGTCGCGGCGGGTCGGCAGGGTCGAGGGGAAGACGGTCAGGGCTTCGGCGATCTCGACCTGGGCGGCCTGGTTGTGGCGGGCGCGGTCGAGCAGGGCTGGCAGCGAGCCCAGGTTGTGCGTGCCGAAGACCACGTCCACCCAGGGCGCCTTCTCGATTATGCCGGCCCGGTCCTTTTGGGCCAGGCAGCCGCCGACCGCGATCTGCATGCCCGGGCGGCGCTGCTTGATCTGGCGCAGCTGCCCCAGGTTCCCGAACAGCCGCGTGGCGGCGTTCTCCCTGACCGCGCAGGTGTTGATGACCACCACGTCGGCCTCGGGCACGCCCTGCGCGCGGATCGGCGAGTCCCCGGCCGGGACGTACCCGGCCGCCTCCAGCAGACCGGCGATGTGCTCGGAGTCATGGACGTTCATCTGGCAGCCGAGGGTTCGCACGGCGTAGGTTCGCGGACGGTCGGGAGTCATGGTTCGCCCAAGCTTAGCCGCTCGCCAGGTGCGCGATCAGGTCGGCCAGCCAGGCTGCGGGCGAATCCGGGCTGGTCGCCAGGACCAGCAGGGCCATTGCCAGGCCGGTCCCGAGGGCCGCCCAGCCGAGCCGCCAGCGCACCCGCATGAGCGGGCGCGAGGCCAGATGGACCAGCCAGGCGGCGGCCGCCGCGACCGCCACCAGCCAGGGGTGGGCGGGCAGGTCGGCCAGGTCGAGCGGCAGGACCGATTGGGCGCCGGGCCAGGCGAAAACGGTTTGGCGGGCGGGGGCGCAGTCGGCGCCGCAGGCGTCGAAAACCATCCCGGCGGCTCCGGCCGCGAGCGCCGGGGCGACCGCCAGCCAGACCCAGGCCCGCGCGACGGCGGCCCGCCTGAAGGCGGCGGCGATCCGCTCGCGCACAGCCATCGAGCTCGCGTAGGGGTGCGGCTCGGCGGGCGGGCGCCCGGCGGGGTCGGCGGGCTGGCGGCTCGCGGGCTGGTGTCCGGCGGGCTGGGCGGGTTGGTGTCCGGCGGGCTGGGCGGACAAGTCCCCGAGGGGCGATCCCAGGGTTGGGACGCTACCCGTGGCGGCCAACTGGCCCGACGCCTGCGGCGCCGACTGGCCGGAGACCTGGGCGAGCGGCATCGTCGCTGGTCGGGCGGGTGGTTTGGCGGCGGAGCGGCCGGACGGGTCGGACAGGGGGCGGCCCTCGGTCAATCGGCGCAGGCCAGAGGTCAAGACGGCGCCGATGATCCAGGCGGTGGCGAACACCAGCGGCCCGGCCCAGATGTCGGCCCGGCTGAGATGGGGCCGGTCGAAGGCGTCCAACCAGACCGCGCCCGCGAACACCGCCCCGACCACCGCCGAAGCCTTGCGCAGGCGGCCGCGCGGACTGCCCAAGAGCCAGTCGACCAGCGCCGACAGCACCGCCGCGGTCAGCGCGCAGACAAAGACCAACCCGGATTCCAGGGCGAAACTCTGGGCGAAGAAGGCGTCGCGCGCCAACAGCCAGCCGCCCAGCAGCGAATAGGCCAGGGCCACCGCCGCCCGCCAGGCCAGGGCCGCGATCAATGGCCGCCTGGCGGCGCGGCGCCGCTCGGCCCTCAGGCGGTCCGCCGCCTGGCTCTCCTCATCGCGTCTGGCCCGGTCGGCGGCCTCGCGCTGGGCGGCGGCCTGGGCCTGGCGGCGGCGCTTCTCCTCGGTCAGCGCCTCAGTCAGCGCCGCGATAGCGGCCAACTCGCCAAGCCGGTCGGCCGATTCGTCCCCCGGCGTGTCACCCGAGAGGCCCGACAAGCCACCGGGCTGGGTCCCCGCCGGGGCGTCCGACCAGGCGCGCGTGCTCTCACGGCCCGAGACGTCGTCTGGGACGCGGGCCGGGGCGCGGGCCGGGGCGCGGGCCGCGACGCCGGGCGCCACCTGGCCGGCGCGGCGGACGGCCGCCACCGCCCAGCCCTCCAACCAGAGCGCGTCGGCAGACTCGCGCCGCTCAATCTGATCGGCCAGTTCCCGCGCCAACGGATCGGCGGGCTCGGCTCCCAGGGCGACCGCGAAGAACTGCCCGATCAGCGCCTTGTCCTGGGCCGACACCAGATCCGTGTCATCTGCCAGCGTTATGGGACCAGGGGGTTGCCAGCAACATGGGACCACCTCGGCGGTGTGTGTTGAAGGATCCTGGTTTTCACGGCGGTTGTCAAATCGGCTGGTTGGTTGTTG
>JAIROU010000184.1 GCA_031257375.1 Bifidobacteriaceae bacterium | reverse complement strand
GGGCCGCGCCGGCCGGGGGGGGGGCGCCCGGCGCGGCCCCCCCCCCCCCCGCCCCCGGCCCACCCCCCCCCCCCGGCCCGCCGCCGCCCCCACGGCCGTGGCCGCGGCCGGTCCGTGCCGGGCCATCCGGGCGGCCATTTGGGCGGGCGAGCGCAGCGCGGCCACCGGGCCGGGCGGCAGGTAGCCGTCCATCTCCGCCAGGGAGCGCCGCCCCCGGACGGCGGACATGGCGCTGGCCGTGGCGAATTGGCTGGTCCGGGCGTAATGGACGTTGCCGGTGGCGACCAGCGGCAGGCCCTGGGCCTGGGCCAGTTCGGCCAGGGCCGCGATCACGGCCGGGTCCTCGGGGGCCGCCCAGTCGGTGATCTCGACGGCCACATTGTCGCGGCCGAACAGCGCCACCAAGCGGTCGAGCTCTTTGGCGGCGGAACGGCTGGGACGGGCCGGGGCGCGGCCAACTGCGGAAGGGTCGGCCAGGGCGTCCGATGACGGGTCGGCCAGGGCGCGGCGAACCGCTGGGGGGTCGTCGGCCGGGACGCCCGCGGCCGACTCGGCCGGGACGCCCGCTGAAGGGCCGGCCAGGGCGCGGCGGACGGCGCCCTTGCGGCAGCCGGTCAGGATCAGCCATTCGCCGCCGCTGGCGGCGCCCAAGGCCTCCAGGTCGTAGCGCGGCGGCCCCTTCTCCCCGACCGCCAAATAGGCCTGGGCGATCGCCCGGCTGAGCCGCTTGTACCCTTCCGGACCGCGCGCCAAAACCAACAGATGAGTGCCGGGCGGGTCGGGCGCCCCGGGGGCCTCTTCGCCGCCGTCCAAGGTCAACTCGGCGCCGAAAACTGTGGGCAGGCCGACTTCCCGCGCCGCGTCGGCGAATTGGACCACGCCGTAAAGGCCGTCGTGATCAGTTATGGCCATGGCGCCAAGCCCCAGTTCGGCGGCCCGATAAGCCAGTTCGGCGGGCTGGCTGCAACCGTCGAGGAAGCTGAAGGCGCTGTGGGCGTGAAGCTCGGCGTACTCAGCGGCCATGGGCGTTTCCCGAGGCGTTTCCCGAGATGCGATCAGTCATAGACTCCTTCCAACTGCCATCGGCCGGCCTCGCAGGCCAGCAAGGTGGTTTCCTGTTTCCCGCCGCGTTCGACCTGGACTTGCAGATAGACCCGCCGCTTCGAGTCCGGCCCCCACCACTGCTCGACCACCGGCCAAGGACCGGCCCAGCCCTTGACGGCGGCTTTGTCCAAGTTGGCCGGCCCCGCGCTCAACTCGAGCGAGGACCCGACTTTGACGCTGCGGCCTTTGGCGTCGGTCAACTCCACCGGCACCGGGTTCGGCGGCATCAAACTGGGGGCCGGCTCCGGCACGGCCCCCGGCCAGGGCCGGTCGACCGGTCTGAGCGGGACGGTGTCCTCGCCCCATTCGACCAGCCGGACGCGGCCGCGCGGCTCGCGGCCGCCCTGCACCACCGGCTGATAGACGCCGCGGCCCCCCAGCATGGTGTGAATCCGCTCGGCGCCGCGAACCGCCCGGGCGGCGGCGTAGCCGTTCGTCCCCCACAGCCGCGACGATCCGGCCCCGGCCGGATGGATTTCCTCGGCCTCCAGGCTGAGCCGGACCAGGGCGCCGGCCGGGAGCAGGCCGCTGCGCCCGGTCAGCCAGCCCTCGAGTTGCCAACGGACCCGGTCTTGCACGCCGGCCGCGTCAACTCCCTCCAGCCGCCAAGTCCGCTCCAACTGCTCGCCGGTCTCGGTGATGGCGCCGACCCGCAGCCGCTCGTAGGCTTGACCGGCCGCGATCAGCTTGGCGTGCAGGTCTTCCGCCAACCGCCGGGCGGCCGCGACGGCTTGGTCGACCCGCGCCATCGGCGGATCGGCGTCCCAAACCGACACGAACCGGCTTGGCAGCCGGTGCCCGGGGGCGGTTTGGACGCCTTCGGCCCGCGCCAACCTTTGCGCCCACACCCCGACGGCGCCGAACCGTTCGGTCACATTGCGGGTGGGCAGGTCGGCCAGATCGCCCAAGGTCCTGATTCCCAGCCGGATCAGCAAGTCCATCAGCACGTCGAGGTTCTCGCCGTTGGCGGTGCCGCGCAGCGCCACGCCCAGATCCTGCAACGGGCGCGGCGCCAAATAGGCCTGCGATTCCCCGCGCGGCACCACCCGCCCGTCGCGGGCCGCCAAGATGGCCGCCAGCAGGCCGTCCGCCACCCCCGCCCAGGCCTCGGTCCCGATTTGGGCAGCGACCTCGGTCAGAAGCTGTTCCGAGAAAGCCTCGTCGCCGCCGTAATAGCGGCTGGGGCCGACCGCCGGGCAGACCATCAGCCCCGGCCGCAACAATTCAACCGCCGGCGCCAACGAATGAACCAGAATGGCCAATTCCTCAAAGGCGCGGGCGTCGCGCTTTTGGTCGGTCGGCACCATCACCGCCCCGGGGCACAGCGACATGGCGGTGCGCCGCTTCATGCCGCGCCGGACGCCCGCCGCCCGGGCGGCGGCGCTGACGGCTTTGACGCGATGCGCGTCCGCCACCAGGATCGGCCGCCCGGCCGGGGCCGCTCCGACCCCGATGGCCGCCACCACCGGCCAGTCCGGGATCCAGAGGGCGGCCAGCCGCCGAGCCGTCCGAACTTCCCGCTCGTCAGCGCCGCTCATGGCCAGGCCCCGAAGCCGCCTCGGGCGGTCAACTCCAAGTCGAACCGCAGTTGTCCGGCCAGGCCTTGCCCCTCGCCCAGGGGCGAGCCGTGCCGGGCTTTGACCTTGACGACCAGCTTGGCGCCGCCCCATTCGCCGGTCGTTATCAACCGCCCACCGGTGAAACGCAGCCGCGCCTCAATCCGGCGCCGGTCGCCTGCGCCCACGTTCAGCCCGCCGGCCACCACCAACCCGTAGGCGTCCACCAGCCCGGCCAGCACTTTCAACGGCCCCACCGTCCCCAGGCTTGGCACCACCACCGCGCGGCTG
>JAIROU010000467.1 GCA_031257375.1 Bifidobacteriaceae bacterium | reverse complement strand
AATCACCGGGCCAATCACCGGGCCAGGCGGCGCCGCCCGGCGCGATGGCCCCGTACGCCCCGGTCGGCCAGCCCTATTCGGCCTACGGGCCTGGCTACGGCGGCTGGCCCGGCGCCGGGGCCGGCGGTTACGGCGCCGGACCCTACGGCTACTACCCGCCCTTCCAGCAACCGATGGCGACCAGGAACGGCCCCGGGGTGGCATCGCTGGTGCTGTCGATCATCGGGCTGCTGGTCTGTTGGACGGGCCTGGGCTGGATCTTGTCCGTGCTGGGGATCATCTTCGGCCACATCGGCCTGAGCGCCGCCAAACAGGGCCAGGCCGACAATCGCGGCATGTCAGTGGCCGGCTTGGTCATGGGTTACATCGGCCTGGGCCTGCTGGTGCTGGGCGTGCTGTTCCTGGTGGCCGTTCTTGGCGGGTTGTTCAGCTGGTCGGCGCTGTACAGCGACTACATCGTCTACGCGATTCCCCATCTAGCAGGTTGAAAGAGCAGGGCGCTTGATGAAAAAGGCCGGCACGGTCCTCGATCAGATAGTCTCCGGCGTGCGCGAGGACTTGGCGCGGCGCCAGGTCCGGTCGAGCCTCGACCAGCTGAAAGACCTCGCCGCCCAGCGGCCGCCGGCCAAGGATTTCCTCGGCCGTCTGCGCCTCAGCGACTCGGTCGCGATTGTGGCGGAGGTCAAACGGTCCAGCCCGTCGCGGGGGGCCATCGCCGCCATCGGCGACCCGGCCGGGCTGGCGGCGGCCTACGAGGCGGGCGGGGCCTCGGCCATCTCGGTGCTGACCGAGGGCCGCTTCTTCAACGGCTCGCTGGACGATCTGGCGGCCGTCCGCCGCGCCGTCGACGTGCCGATCCTGCGCAAGGATTTCATCATCAGCCCTTATCAAATCTGGGAGGCGCGGGCGCACGGCGCCGACCTGCTGCTGCTGATCGTGGCGGCCCTGGAGCCGCTGGAGCTGATCGGGCTGATCGAGCGGACGGTCTCGCTCGGCATGACGCCCCTCGTCGAGGTCCACACCGAGGCCGAGCTGGAGGTGGCCCTGGGGGCGGGCGCCCAGCTGGTCGGCTTCAACGCCCGCAGCCTGAAAACCCTGTCCGTCGACACATCGTTGTTCGGCCGCCTGGCCCCGCTGGCCGGGCCGGGGGTGTTCAAAGTGGCCGAGTCGGGCGTCTGCGGCCCGCACGACCTGGCCGCCTACGTCCACCGCGGGGCCGATGCCGTGCTCATCGGCGAGTACCTGGCGACCGCCTCGCACCCGGAGCGGGCCGTGCGGGAGTTGGTGGCGATTGGCTCACATCCGTCCGTGAGATCATTGCGACGATGACTGTCCAATCGGGGCCGTATTTCGGGCCATACGGCGGCCGGTTCGTGCCAGAGGCCCTGATCGCCGCCCTTGACGAGCTGGCCGAGGGCTACGCCGCCGCCCGCGTGGACCCGGCTTTCGCGGCCGAGCTTGAGCGCCTGGCGACGGTTTACGCCGGTCGGCCGACGCCCCTGACCGAGGCGCCACGCTTCGCCGAGGCGGCCGGCGGGGCGCGCGTCTTCCTCAAGCGCGAGGACCTGGCCCACACCGGCTCGCACAAGATCAACAACGTTCTGGGGCAGGCCCTGTTGACCAAGCGGCTGGGCAAGTCACGGGTCATCGCCGAGACGGGGGCCGGCCAGCACGGGGTCGCCACCGCCACGGCGGCCGCCCTGATGGGCTTGGACTGCGTGGTCTACATGGGCTTGGAGGACACCCGCCGCCAGGCCTTGAACGTCGCCCGGATGCGGCTGCTGGGGGCCCAGGTGGTGCCGGTCGAGACCGGCTCGCGGACCCTCAAGGACGCCATCAACGAGGCCCTGCGCGACTGGGTGACCAATGTCGGCGAGACCAACTACATTTTCGGCACGGCCGCCGGGCCGCACCCCTTCCCGGCCATGGTGCGCGACTTCCAGTCGGTCATCGGGGCCGAGGCGCGGGCGCAGGTTTTGTCCGCGACCGGCCGCCTGCCCCGGGCGGCGGCGGCCTGCGTCGGCGGGGGCTCGAACTCGATCGGGCTGTTCTCGGCTTTCTTGGACGATGCCGCCGTCGGGCTTTACGGTTTCGAGGCGGCCGGCGACGGGGTTGAGACCGGCCGGCACGCCGCCACTTTGACGGCCGGGTCGCCGGGCACCTTGCACGGGGCCAAGTCCTATCTGCTGCAGGACGCGGACGGGCAGACCATCGAGTCGCACTCGATCTCGGCCGGGCTGGACTACCCGGGGGTCGGCCCGCAGCACTCCCACCTGAAGGACTCGGGTCGGGCGATCTACCGGCCCGTCACCGACGCCGCCGCCATGGCGGCTTTCCTGCGGCTGACCCGGACCGAGGGGATCATGCCGGCCATCGAGTCGGCGCACGCCCTGGCCGGCGCCCTCGACCTGGGCCTGGAACTGGGGCCGGGGGCGGTCATCCTGGTCTGCCTGTCCGGTCGGGGGGACAAAGACGTCGAAACGGCGGCGAGGTGGTTCGACCTGTGAACAGCGCGACTTGGGAAGGCGCGGACGGGTCCGCGGGCGGCGCGGGCGGGTCCGACGGCGCGGGCGGCGCGGGCGGCATCGGCGGGGTTGGCGGCGCGGGCGGGGCGATCGCGCGGGCGCGGGCCGAGGGGCGGGCGGCCTTGATCGCCTACCTGCCGTGCGGCTATCCGTCGCTGGCCGGATCGGTCGACGCCTGCCGGGCGCTGATTAGGGGCGGCGCCGATGTCATCGAACTGGGCCTGCCCTACTCCGACCCGGTGATGGACGGGCCGGTCATCGGCCAGGCCGTGACGGCCGCGCTGGCGGCCGGTTTCCGGGTGGACGACCTGTTCGAGGCGGTGGCCGAACTGGCGCCGAGCGGGCGCCCGGTCGAGGTCATGACCTACTACAACCCGGTGTTTAGGCGCGGCGACCAGCGCTTCGCGGCCGACCTGGCGGCGGTCGGCGGCGCCGGGCTGATCACGCCGGACTTGATCCCCGAGGAAGCCGGGGACTGGGTGGCCGCCGCCGACCGTTTCGGCCTGGACAAGATCTTCCTGGTGGCGCCCTCGTCGCCGCCGGCCCGGCTGCGGCTGACGGCCGCCGCCTGCCGGGGCTTCACCTACGCCACCTCGACCATGGGCGTGACCGGCGCCCGCCAATCGCTGTCCGAACTGGCCCGGCCGCTGGTCGAGCGGACGCGGGGGGCCGGGGCGGCCAACGTCTGCGTCGGAGTGGGCGTCTCGACGCCGGACCAAGCCGCCGAGGTGGCCGGCTTCGCCGACGGCGTGATAGTCGGCTCGGCCTTCGTCCAGCGGCTGACGGCCGGTCAGGACCTGGAGGCCTTCGCCGCCGCCCTGCGGGAGGCTGCCGCCCGGTGATGGTGCTCGATTTTCTGCCCAGCCCGACCGACAGCGTCTGGCACCTGGGCCCTGTCGCGATCCGGGCTTACGCCTTGACCATGATCGCCGGGATCGTGGCGGCCGGCTTGATCGGCGCGCGGCGGCTGGACGCGGCCGGGTACAAAGCCGACGCCATGTTCGAGATCGCGCTGTGGGGTGTGCCGTTCGGGATTGTCGGCGCCCGCCTCTACCATGTGCTGAGTTCGCCGGCGGCCTATTTCGGCCCCGGCGGCAACCCCTGGGAGGCTTTCGCCATCTGGCGGGGCGGCCTCGGGGTGTGGGGGGCGATCGCGCTGGGGGCGGTCGGCGGGATCATCGGCGCCCGCCGGATGGGCGTGCCGGCCGGGGTGGCGGCGGACGCCCTGGCGCCGGGGATAGCCGTCGGCCAGGCCATCGGGCGGCTGGGAAACTGGTTCAACCAGGAGCTGTTCGGCGCTCCGACCACGCTGCCGTGGGGGTTGAAGGTCTCTCCGGCGACGGCCGAGGCGGCCGGTTTCCCGCCCGAGACGCTGTTCCACCCGACCTTCCTCTACGAACTGCTCTGGGACCTGGCCATCGCCGGGGTGCTGATCTGGGCCGGTCGGCGCTGGCGTTGGGGCCACGGCCAGACCTTCTTCGCCTACATGGCGCTCTACTGCCTGGGCCGGGTCTGGATCGAGACCCTGCGGATAGACACCGCCAACCATTTCCTCGGCCTGCGCCTGAACGTCTGGACCTCGATAGTGGTCGGCCTGGCCGGGCTGGTCGGCTTCGTCTACTCGCGCCGCAAGCACGGCGGCGACCTCCAACTCGGCCCCCTCCTGGCCGCCGGCCCGGCCGAGCAAGCCGACGCGGCCGAAGAAACCGACGTCTCCGCGGAAACCGATGCGAGCGAGGAAACCGATGCGGACGAGGCGGATCAGACCTGAATTCCCAGCGTCGTAGTGACGTGGCGCGTGCGCCGCGTCGGCCGCGGCCGCAACCGGTAGGGGTTCAGGCTGGCGGTTTGGCGCCGAGGCCCCGGTAGAGGTGCCGTTGCTTCTTCGTCAAATGGCACACGACGGGCTGGCGGCCGTAAACCCGGGGACGGTCCTTTCGTCTCAAACTCGGGGACACTCCCTTTGTCCTGACAAAGGGTCGCCCCCGGGTGTGGGAGCGGCTCTTGGGCGTCAAATGGCCGGGCGCCCCGATCTGGGTCGTCATTTGGCGCGTCCCAGGAAATCTAGGTCGTCATTTGATGCGTCAAGTCGCCGCCAGCCCTCGGCGAACGCCAGGGTGACCGGCCGATCGGCGCGCAACATGACTACCTAGATTCTGGCGGACGCGCAAAAGGACGACCCAGATTGTCGACCGCCACGCGATAGAGCCACTCTGGGACAGGTTATTGAGCCAGGCTGGGACAGGTTGTTGAGCCAGGCTGGGACATGGAATTGAGCCACCGTTGGGACAGGTG
>JAIROU010000129.1 GCA_031257375.1 Bifidobacteriaceae bacterium | reverse complement strand
CGCGCACCGAACCAGGCGTCCAAGCCCGGCCAAACCCCCAGTTCCCGGCGCTCAAACCCCCCCAAAAACCCCTACTCGCGGATCTGGGTCAGAACAAAGGAGTGTCCCCAAGTTTGAGACGAAAGGACCGTCCCCGGGTTTAGCCTCCCATTCCGCCTGCGGCGGACGCCGCCATCCTAGAAAGCGGGTGGGGCACCCAGTGCGTCCGTTGTGCAAGTGGATGCGGGGCGCTGTCGGCGCCTTCCATCGGGCCGGCCCGGACGACCGGCAGCGGCCAGAGCGGGAGCGCGGCCTGGCGAAGGCGATCAGGTGGCCAGAACCCCGTCGCCCGGCCGGGCGGAGACCAGGCCGACCTTCCGCCGGGAGACGAGCGCGCGGCATCGGGCAACGTCGCCACCAAGCCCGACGACGGGGGCGGGCGGGACCGGAGCGACTGTCACACGGCCTGCCGCCTTGGGCGGCCCTGTAGCCGCGCGGGCGGCCGGGCGCTGGGAGCCGCGCGCACGGCATCGGCGGCTCCGCGGTGCGGCGTCCGGCCGAGAACCACGGCCAGGGCAGACGCCCTAATCGAAGAAGATCATGTCGATTCGGCTGACGAAATGCCAGTTGGCGAAGCTGCGGGCATCGCCAGTCACCTGCCAGTGGTCGATCCAACTCCCGCGATGGGGCGGGCCGTCGTTGAAGAAGTCGCGCGGGGCGGCCGAGCCGGGTTGGACCTCGAACAGGGTCGCCGCCCCGTCCGGGTCCGCCGCCCCGGCATCGGCCAGGAGGCTGGCGCGGACGTTCGCCATCTCGGTCGGGGCGTCGCTGTGCCCCAACGGCGAACCCGCGGACCCGGCCGGTTTGAAGAACAGCGCGGTCAGGCGGGGGGCCGACAACCGCTCGCTGTCGCCGTCGATCCATTGGCCGTGGTCGCCGGTGATGACGATCGACGCGTCCTGGTAACGGCCAAGGCGTTTGAGCTCGTCAATGTAGTCGAAGACGATCCTGAACGCTCCCTTGGCCTGCTCCGTCAGCGGCACCGAATCGCCTGGCACCAGTTCCACCTCGGCGTTCATGTTGACGGGGAGGTGAGCGCCGTCCAAGTGGAAAAAGGAGAACCGGGGCGTGTGGCCGCCCAACGACAGGCCGGTGTTCGTCAACCGCCGGTAGAAGTCGAAGTTGGAGTTGGAGAAAGCGTCGGTCTCGGCGTAGTAAGGATTCATGCCCGAGAACGGGTCGAGGGCGACCCAAAAGGCGGGCTTGAGCGCCTGCGGGGCGTAGCGGTAGCCTGCCAGGCGCATGAACCCCACCACCATCTCGGCGGCCGTCGGCTGGTGGACGGAGGCCTGGTGCACGTTGTCGGCCAGGTCCTCGATGTCGCTGATGTCGGAATACGAGTAAGTGTTGGTGGCGTAGATGTTGGTCGAGTATCCCGCGTCGCGCAGGGCTTGCAGGAAGCTCCCTTCGGCGTAGGCCCTGGCCATGTACTCCTCCAGCGGCTCATCGAAGTAATACCATTCGCCGGTCAGCATGTGGACGGCGCTCGGGAAGGTGTGGGTGTAGTTCGAGATGTGGTTGTCGAACTGGGTGAAGCCGTCCAGGTGGCTGGCGAAGAAGTCCGGGGCCTCCTCTTCGATCGCGCGGACCAGGTTCTGGTCCATCATGTCCAGCACGAAGATGTACTGATTGGCGGTGGTCGATGCCGTGAACGCCCCCTGGTAGGTCGGGTAGTCGGCGGTCTCGGGCTGCCAGGGGGTGACCTCGGACTGGGCGTAGGTGGCGACGAGTGCCGCCGCCATCGCCCCCGTCAGGACGGTTGGAACAAGCCATTCGATGAGCCTCGATGCGCGCGGCCGGGCCGCGCGCACCAGGAACGGCAGGCCCAACGCCGCCAGCCAGATTGCGGTGTCGGTGATCAGTGGGCCGGCTTCCCACCCCCAGTCGCCGCGCTGGCCGTCGACGTGGCCCAGGTTGTAGTTCAAGAAACTGCCCTGCAGCCAGGCCGCCAGGGTCAGGCCCAAGACCAGCAAGACCGCGGCGTCGAAGACCTTACCCCGCAGGGCCGCCGCCAATGCCGCTGTCACCGCCAGGCCAGCGCCGATGGCCAAGCCCATGCCGAACAGCGCTGGCCTTGCGAAGCCGAAGGTGAACTCGGACGGATTCTGCAGGTACATGTCCATGAAACCGAAGCCGAAGAACAAGAACGCCCCGGCCATGGCGGGCGGGAACGCCTTTGCCGCGCGGTTCTTCAGGGTCCGCTGGTCGGCCCAGACCCGCCGCCACCCGGACGGCGCCGGTGAAGCCGTTCGGGCGGGCTCGGGCTGACCTTTCCGGCCGCGGCCGCCCGGCGGGACACCGCCGATGACGCCCGGCTTGCTTCGGCCGTCTTCACCTCTGCCTTTGCCCCGGCTTCCGCCCCCACTTCTCTGCGGCCGTTCCGACTGGTCCGGGTGGTCCGGTTGGTCTGGGTGGTCTGGGTGGTCTGGGTGGTCTGGTCGGAGTCCGGGATAGCCGAACGGCGGACCTGCGACCTCCAGACCGGCCGCCGCCAACCGCTCAGCCTCAAGGCGGGCAGCCGCCGCACTCACAGTCTCCCGACGAACAGCCACCGCAGACCCAGCCCCAGCCGACCGCCGCCGCTCCGAGCCCCCCGCCCGCCGCCCGCGCCAAAGCTCCGCCCGGCGCGGACTGGACAACACCGCCCACCAAGCCCGCAACCGGGCCCGCGCCGCCGCCACATCCATCAGGACCCGGCGAACCACCACCCCCAACGTCACCGCCACCGCGATCACCAGGGCTGACAACACTTGGACCAGATAACTGGTCGTCGCCGGATCGATGTACGCCTCAGCTCGGTTCGGCACCATCAACGCCAGACTCAACGCCACCCAACCCGCCAAACCCGCCAGCCCGGCCGCCCGCAGCGCCCCTCCAGACTTGGTCCCCCGTGGCGCCTTTCCGGACCCGACCGCATCTGGCGAAGCACCAGACGCGACGATGCTCCCCGCCCCGCCATACCCAGACACGGCGGCGAGCCGCGAGACGGACGAACGGCCGAGCACATATGCCGCTGCCCCGCCCACCACTCGCACGCCGGTCACTCCAATCCCGCCGAAGAATCCCTCGTCGCCCTGTAGGCTACCCGAACTCAGTCCCCACCAAGCGGCAAGCCAGGCGGCGGACGGGGCGGGGCGTGAACCCGCCCGAGAGACCGCCCCGAGAACCCCGCCCGAGAACCCTGCCCCCTGAGAACCCTGCCCCCTGAGAACCCCTGCGAACCCGGTTGGGGCAGTTAGGACACGCCGATAAATTAGTGGCGGTTTGTTGGTGGCTTGGCGGATGATGGTCGTGTGGCCGACGAAGTGGGAGCTCCCGGCGTGCTGGGCGAGATGTTCGACCGGCTGCTGCCCC
>JAIROU010000081.1 GCA_031257375.1 Bifidobacteriaceae bacterium | reverse complement strand
CCCGCCCGCGCCTCCGACCCGCTCGACCTGGTGGCCGACCTGCTCGGCGCCGCCCTCGGCCTGGCGCTGCACGCCTGGTCGCAGCGCCGCCGCCGACGCCAGGCCTGACTGCCTGTTCCCGTCCCGGCGCCCGGTGCCGCCCCAGACAGGCGTCCTTCCACCGCCCCGCGCGGCCCCGTTTTGCCCTCTCAAGCGCACGATGCCGCTCACCGACCCGGCATCGCCGCGCCGCCTCTCCGGTGGGCGCGGTCGACAGGCGACAGTCGCGGCGGAGGGGCCGCTCGAAGTCCCGTTGACCACCGGGATCCCCGACTCGTCCAAGGCGCGAGCGTCGCCCGCCGCACGGCCCCTAACCGAAGACCGCGGCGCCATCGGCCGTCCGGTGCGCCGCGCCGGTCGGCGGCCGCTCGGCTGTGGACGTCCACGTAATTGAGCCGGCCAACCGCAGGTTGTCTTGACCGCGCTCGGGTGCGCGGCGGCTTGGGGGGCGGCCGGCGTTTGGGTGTCGGACCTTTCGCGTATGTTTGCCCCACAATCGCCCGCCGGGGCCCTCCCGGGGGGCGCTGATCGGGAAGGAGAGGGATTATGGGCGGGCAGAAGCGGCTGCGGCCGACCAGCGACCTGGCGTTTAAGAAGCTGTTGGCGTCGGAGGGCCACAAGGAGGTGACGCGGGGGTTCGTGGCGGACTTCTTCGGGATCGAGGCGGATTTGGGTGACATCCGGATCGAGAACCCGTACTCGATCAGCCCGGCCGACTTGTCGGCGGGCGCGGAGCGGTTGGCGGCGCTTCGGCAGACGTTCCGGGATGTGACGGTGTCGGTGGGCTGGGCGGACGTGGTGGTGGAGATGCAGATGAGGTTGACGAAGCACTTCGAGGCGAGATCCTTGTACTACCTCTTCGACCGGTTCAACTCCCACTACGACCGGGCCGCGCCCGGGGCGGCCGGCGGCCCGGACTGGCGGTACTCGTCGCTGCGGGCGGTGTTCTCGTTGAACATCTTGGGCGAGCCGTTCCGGGAGGGGGACGCGGCCCTGCGGGTGTACCGGTTGTGGGACCCGGCCCTGGGAGAGGCGATGGAGCCGGAGTGGATCCGCGCCGGGTACCTCGACCTGACCAAGTCCGCGGGCCTGACGGCCCCGCAGGAGGCTTGGCGGAGGTTCTTGCTGACGGGCGTGGCCCCGCCGGGGGCGCCCGCCTACCTGGCGGAGGCGTCTACCATGATTGAGTACGTCAACCTCGGCCGGGAGGAGCGCGAGATGGTCGACGTGATGGAGAAAGCGATCGCCACCCACCAGGCGGAGATGGCCTACGCCGAAGAGCGAGCCGCCGCCCAAGGGCTCGCCCAGGGGCTCTCCCAAGGGCTCGCCCAGGGGCTCTCCCAAGGGCTCGCCCAAGGGCTCTCCCAAGGGCTCGCCGAAGGACGCGCAGAGGGGGCGGAGCGGGCGGCTCGGGAGGTGGCGGCGCGGCTGTTGGCGATGGGCTTGGACCGGGCGGCGGTCGCGCGGGCGACCGGGCTCGACGAGGCCGACCTCGACCCCCCGGCCCCGGTCAGCGTGGTTGGCCCGCCGCGCTCCCCGGCGGCGCAGCCGGGCGCCGGCGCTGGTCAGCGCCGGAACGAGTAGAGCACGTCTTCCTCCATCGACATCAGCAGCTTGACGGTCAGGTCGGCCAGGGCGAACTCGCGGCGCCCCAGTTTGAACCGGTCCTCCAGGCTGGCGCCCCCGTACCAGTGGAGCGCCAGCCCAAACCGCTTGGCCCGGGCCGTCTCAAGGGCGGCACGGACTACCTCGACCCAGGGCACGGCATCGTGCGAGGCGGCCGTCACCTCCTGGCCGGGCCCGAGCCCGGCCCTGTCGGCGGAACTCTCCCTCTCCTGGATCCAGCGCCTGATGCGCGCCTCGGACCAGCCTTTCGCCCTCAGCTTGGCGGTGCGCCCCTCGGTCACGGCCCGTTTGGCGGCGTCCTTCCCCCAAGCCCGAGTCTCCAGGCCGAGCCAGGTGTCGCAGTCGCAGGCACCCGTGTCGTGGCGCAGATACAGGTCGCCCGGCTCCAGGCGGCCGACGACGCGCGAGTCGGAGAAGTCGGCAAAACTGACCCCCGTGCCCGCGTCGCGCAGGGCCTGGTTCAAGGCGTCCAGGCCCGCGCCCCGGACCGTTGCCGTGATGAAATAGCACATCTTTAGCTCCGCGCCCGGTCAAGGTGCGTCCCCCAGGTTCTAGACGTCAGGGGGTTAGCAGAAGGAGTTGCCGCAGGCGCAGCCTTGGGTGGCGCTGGGGTTGTCGATGGAGAAGCCCTGGGCGGAGATGGTGTCCGCGAAGTCGATCGTGGCGCCGTCGACCAGGGGGGCCGAGAGTTGGTCCACCACCAGGGGGACGCCGTCGAACAGCACGATGGCGTCGCCCTCCAGCAACGAGTCGTCGAAGCCGAGGTCATATTGCAGGCCGGCGCAGCCGCCCGGCTCGACGGCCAGGCGCAGGCGCAACTCCGGCTTGCCCTCGCGGTCCAGCAACTCCTTGACTTTGGCGGCGGCGGCCGGGGTCAGGTTGACGCCGTGGGTCCGTTCGGTGGCGGCAGTCGTCATGTCGAAGCTCCATTCAGTCAGGTCTGAGGTAGGTCGAGAAACCGAGGTCCACCTTACCCGGCCGCAAGATGGCCGGCCAGAAACTCCGCCGAAAGCTCGCCCGCCAGTTTGGCCGCCCGCATCGGCAGGTAGTGGCTCTGCCCCGCCAACTCGACCCATTCGGCGCCGGGGATCAGGCGGGCGACCCGCTGGGACTCGCGGCGCGGGACTATGTCGCGCGCCCCGACCATGATCAGAGTCGGCACCCGGACGGACTCGAGTTGGGCGCGGCCGTGGTTGGGCTGGCCGACCATCAACCCGAAGACGGCCGCCCGCCGCCGGGCCGCCGCCGAGACCAGCCCGGCCGCCCGGGCGAGCGCGTAGCCGGCCACGATCACGGCGTTGGTCCAGGGCTTGAGCGCCCCCTGGGTGGTGTTGCCGCCCATCAGGACCTGCCCGGCCAGCAGCTCGGGCCGGTGGATGGCCAGTTCCAGACCTATGTTCGCGCCGTCGGAGAAGCCGATCAGCCCGAACTTGCCCGGGTAGCCGTAGCGTCGCCGGTAGTCGCTCAACGCGCGGAAGCAGTCGATCGCCAGTTGGGTGATCGTCAGGGGCCTGGGCCCGGCCGGAGTCGCCCCGTGCCCGCGCGAGTCCGCCGCGATGACGGTGAAACCGCGCAGATAGGGCAGCATCTTGTCGAACACCGAGGAGTCCTCCGAATTGCCGTGCAGCGCCAGCACCGGCGGCCCCGAACCGGTCACCGACGCGCTCAACTCGCCCAGGACGACCCGCCCGCCCGGCGCCGCCCCGCCCGCCGATGCCGCCAAGCCTTCCGATGCCGCCCGCCCGGCCGGCGCCGCCCCGCCCGCCGATGCCGCCCGGTCCGCCGATGCCGCCCGGTCGCCCGCCGCATTCCGACCGCGAGGCGCGGCCCGGCCGCCAGGAGCCATCAAGCCGACCCGGACCGGCCGAAACGTTCCTGGCTGAGGTATTCCAGCAGCAGCGCCTCGCCCAGCACGGACTTGCGCAGGGTCTCCAGCGAGACCGACTCGTCGCCCGAATGGGCGCGCGAATCTGGGTCGCCCACCCCGGTCAGCAGGACCTCGATGCCCGGGAAGACCGAAGATATCTCCAGGGCCAGCGGGATCGACCCGCCCTGGCCCTGGAGGACCACCGGCCGGTCGAAGGCCTCGCCCAGCGCCCGCGCGGCCGCCGCGTGGGCCGGCCCAGACGTGTCCGCCAAGAAGCCGTCCGCGCTGACCTCCTCCTCGATCACGAGTTCGGCGCCGAACTCGACCCGCGACGCCAGGTGGCGCCGCAGCGCCGCCCGCGCCTCGGCCGCGTCCATGCCCGGCGGCACCCGCAGCGACAGCCGCGCCCGCGCCACCGGCTGAAGGGTGTTGGAGCTCTCCGCCACCGAGGTCGAGTCGAAGCCGATCACACAGATGGCCGGACTCCACCACAGCCGGTCGGCCAGCGGCCCCCGCCCGGCCAGCCGCAACCCCGGCACCAGCCCGGCGGCCCGCCGGATGTCCGCCTCGGGAACCTCCACCGACGAGCGGCCGGTCGCCCTCAGGCCGTCCACGGCGACGGCCCCGGCGGCATCGTGCAAAGTCGCCACCAGCCGCGCCAACAGCAGCGGGGCGTCCAAGTAGGCGCCGCCGAAGCCGCCCGAATGGTTGCCGTGGGCGGCCACCCGCAGGGTCACCGTCACGTTCGCCACGCCGCGCAGCGAGACGGTCAAAGCCGGATCCTCGGCCGTCCAGTTGTCGCTGTCGGCGATCACCGCCACGTCCGCCGCGAGCCGGTCGCGGTAGCGGCGCAGCAGCGCGCCGAAAGTCGGGGACCCGGACTCCTCCTCACCCTCGATGAAGAAACGCACGTTCACGCCCAGGTCGGCGCCCAGCGCCCGGAGCGCCCCGACATGCACCGCCACCCCGGCGCCGTCGTCGGCGGCGCCGCGCCCGTACAGCCGGCCGTCCCGGACGACCGGCTCGAAGGGGTCGCTCGTCCAGTCGTCCGCCACCGGCTGAACGTCGTGGTGGGCGTACAGCAGGACGGTCGGCACGGCATCGGACACCCAAATCTGCCCGATGACGCCGGGGCCGCCCCCTGCGTCGACCACCTCGACCCCCTCGGCGCCGACGCGCCGCAGCAGGTCAGCGGCCAGGGCGGCGGAGCGTTCGAGGGCGCCCGGCGGGGCCGACGGGGCGACGTGCGAGGGGATTCGCACCAGGTCGCCAAGGATGGACACGGTCTCGGGGAACTGATTCTCAACGCGCTCGCTGAGCTGCGGCAGGGTAACCATGCCTCAACGGTAACGCCATACACTGGAGCGGTGTCAATGAAGTCCAGCAAAACCAGGGCCAAACCAGCCGCCGCCGCCCCGCCCGAACCGAAGGCCGAGGGCAAAGGCAGGCCCACCCCGACCCGCAAACAGGCCGAGGCGGTGCACAAGCGGCCGCTCGGCGGGGCCGGGCAAAAGCCCACCACGCCGCTGACCAAGGAGCAGGCGAAGGCGCGCCGGTTGAAGGCGCGCGAGCAGTTCAACTACGGCATGAGAACCGGCGACGAGCGTTATCTCCCGGCCCGCGACAAAGGCCCGGTCCGGCGTTGGACCCGCGACTACATCGACTCGCGGCGCTCGCTCGGGGAGTACATCGTGATCGTGGCCCTCGGCTCGATGTTCCTGCTGGTTTTTCTAATGCAAGTGCAGCCGGTGATCGCCACGCTGGTGCTGCTGGCGATGTACGGGGTCCTGATCGCGGTGGTGCTGGACGCCATCATCCGAGGCCGCAAGCTGAAGAAGGCGCTGATCGCCAAGTTCGGGGAGGCCAACCTGCCCCGCGGCTCGGTCTGGTACGGCGTCAACCGGTCCCTTCAAATGCGCCGCACCCGCATGCCGAACCCCCAAGTCAAACGCGGCGAACACCCGTCTTAGCTGACCGCGCGGGCGGAGACATCGGTCAAGCCAAAATCTTCGCCCTTGTAGAGCAGCGGCAACCCGAGCCGTTTTGACAGGGCGTAAGCCATGCAATCGCCGTAGTTGAGCGCGGCGGGATGGCGGCCTTTCCCGAATCTGCGCCACGCCGCCAGCGCCAATTCGGCTTGCTCTTCGTCGAACGGCACAGTCCTGGCGCCGATGCTGTTCAGCAGCAGCCGCAGATCGGCCACGGCCGCTTCGCCTTGCCGGGAATGGAGCACGATGCCGGCCTCCAAGAAGGTCGCGGCGCCGACATGCACGTCCCCCGCTTCTTGCAAGAGCACGCCGGCCAGAGCTTCGGCGTCGTCTTCGCCCAAGACAACCGCTGCCAAGACCGACGTGTCGGCGACTATTCCCATGACCGTCAGGTGGGAAGGCCGTCGGCGTCGTAGCCCATGATCTGGTCCGCCCCGCGCTGATCCAGCGCCGCGCGCGAACGCCCCCGCTGGATCAGCGCGGCGAGGTCTGGTTCCAGCCGGGCGGCCGCTCTCCGCGCGCGTAGCCGGTCGAGCCGTTCTGCGAGAGCCCCCCGCACCGCCTCGGTAATCGTCTCGCCGGTCAACGCGGCCACCTCGCGCGCCAAGCCGTCCGCCCGCCCGTCCTTGATGTTCAGCGCCACACATAAAGACTACAAACAAGATAGGCAGACCTTGGGCGAGAAACCGCGCGAGCTCACCCGCGCGGGCGCCGTGCGCGTCGCCTCCGCGCTGCGGCTTGGCTCGGGCACATAGGCCATCCGGCCGGGCGAGGCCTGCTCCGCGACGTTGCCCTATCCAGCAACCGCCCAACTCAGACGCTGCGCTGGACGCGGCCGGGCCAGGCCGGCCCCTGGTAGATGAAGGCGGTGTAGGCCTGGACGGCGTCGGCGCCGGCCGCCAGGTAGGCGTCGACGTCGGCGGCGGTGGTGATGCCGCCCACGCCGACGATGACGCGCCCGGCACTCAGGCCCGCCCGCAGGCGCCGGACCACCGCCAGGCCGCGGTCGCGCAGCGGCGGTCCCGACAGCCCGCCCGCGCCCAGGCCGTGGGCGACGGTCGTGTTGACCGCCACGACCCCGGCCAGGTCTAGTTGTTCGACTAGGCCGGCGATCGCGTCGATGTCCGCCTGGGCCAGGTCCGGGGCGATCTTGACCAGCAGCGGGACCGACCCGGACCGCCCTGCCTTGGCGAACGACTCGGCCGCCCCGGACCGCGCCGCCTCCAGGACCGGCCTGAGCGCCGTCACCGCCTGGAGGTCGCGCAGCCCGGGCGTGTTCGGCGAGGACACGTTCACCACCAGGTAGTCGGCGTACCTGGCGAGCCGCCGGGCGGACACGAAGTAGTCTTGGGCGGCGTCATCGGGCGCGGTCACCTTCGACTTGCCGATGTTCACCCCGACGACGCAGTCCCGCCCCTCGGCCGAGGCCCGCAGCCGCCGCAAAGTCCGGGCCGCGGCCGTCGACCCGACGTTGTTGAAACCCATGGCGTTGCGCAAAGCCCGCTGGTCAACCAGCCGCCACAGCCGCGGGCGCGGGTTGCCGGGCTGCGGGAAGCGCGTCACCGTGCCGACCTCGACAAAACTGAAGCCGAGCGCGACCAGGCCCTTGACGGCCCTGGCGTCCTTGTCGAAACCAGCCGCCAGGCCCAACGGCCCAGCCACCACCCGCCCGAACAGCCGCGTCGACCCGGCCCCCCGCGGCGAGCCGCCGAAACAGGCCCGGACCAGCTTGCGGGCGGGCGCGAACTCCCCCATCCAGGTGATCAACCCAAGCGCCAGCCGGTGCGCCCGCTCCGGGTCCATCCACCGAAACACAAGGTTGAAGATCAGCCGGTACACGATCTTCCAGGGTACCCCCAGCCTGCAGAAACAAGCCGACCGCTTGACATGCTTTAAGCATGAACATAATCTGACAAGCATGCCTGCGCTCCAAATCAAGAACCTCGATCCAGCAATCCACCAGGCGCTCAAGGCGCGGGCGGCGATCCAGGGCAAGTCGCTGTCCGACCTCGCCAGAGAGCGCCTGACCGAGTACGCCCTGCAGCCGACCATTGACCAGGTCGCCGAGCGGGCCAGGCTGAGAGGGGCCGTCGACCTCCCTCCAGGAACGGCCGCCGCCTTGGTCCGCGAGCAGCGCGGACCCCTTGAGCCCATCCAATGACCGTGGTGCTCGACGCCTCGGCGGCCGTGGAGATTCTTCTCAGCACCGGCCGGGCGGCGGGCGCCCGTGGCGCCCTGGCGGCGGCTGGCGGGCGAATCCACGCCCCTGACCACATGGCCCTAGAGGTCGTCTCGGCGGTGCGCCGACTGGCCCGCCGGGGCGCCCTGACCGAGGCGCGGGCGGAGGGGGCGCTCGAGGACTTGGCGGCGATTGATGTGGAGTACTGGCCCGCACTGCCGCTGGTCGGCGGAATCTGGCTGGCGCGTGCCAACATCACGCCATTCGACGCCGCCTACGTGGTGCTGGCCGAAGCGCTCGGCGCGACCCTGGTGACCACCGACCAACCGCTGGCGCGCGCCGTGGCCCGGCGGTCTTCGGCCGCGGTGGCCTTGGTCGCGTGAACCCGGGGCGGCTCTGGCGCCGTCTTCGTCTAGCATGGCCGGGTGAGCGAATTGACGATCAGCGCCGCCGACATCCGCAGCCTTGACACGCCGGTGGTCCTGACCGCCGCCCATCCGAAGGGCGGGGTCCCTGGCCTGGCCAGCGCCGATCTGCTGGCGGCGCTCGGATTCGCGGGCAAGAACGGGGAGTTGGTGCGCCTGGCCCGCGCGTCGGTCGAGGGTGACTTGGCCGCCCGGGTCCTGGCGGTGGTCGGGCTGGGCGACGGCCACCAGCCGGAAGACCTCCGGCGCGCCGTCGGCGCCGCCCTGCGCCAGTTGGGGACCGCCGCGCCGCAGGTCGGCTTGTCCTTCGACGCCGGTCCCAGCCATCCGCCGGTGACCGCCGACCCAGCCTATCTGGCGGCCATCGTGGAGGGGGCTTTGTTGGGGGCCGCCGATGCCGTCGGGCTGGTTTTGGCCCTCCCCGGGCTCACAGAGGCGCAAGCCAAAGCCGCCCGCCAGGTCGCGGCCAAGGCCGAGGCCGTCAGCGCCGCCGTCAAACTGGCCCGCCGCCTGACCGACGAGCCGCCCAACCGCCTCTACCCCGAGACCTTCGCGGAGCAGGCCGCCGCCGCCCTGGCCGGGCGGCCGGTCCGGGTCAAGGTCCTGGACCAGGACGAATTGGCCAAGGGCGGCTACGGCGGCCTGGTGGCGGTCGGCCAGGGCTCGGCCCACCCGCCCCGGCTGGTCAAGCTGACCTACGCGCCGCTGCGCGCCAAACGCCATGTCGCCCTGGTCGGCAAGGGCATCACCTTCGACTCCGGCGGCCTGTCGCTGAAGACGGCGGCCGGGATGGTGACGATGAAGTCGGACATGGCCGGGGCGGCGGCGGCGCTGGGAGCCGTGCGCGCGGCATCGGACCTGAAACTGCCGGTCAAGGTGACGGCCATGCTCTGCTTGGCGGAGAACATGCCCTCCGGCGCGGCCCAGCGGCCGGGCGACGTCATCACCGTCAAAGACGGGCAGACGGTCGAGGTCGTCAACACCGACGCCGAGGGGCGCCTGGTCCTGGCGGACGGGATCGCCGCCGCCCGGGCGGGTGTGCGTCACGTTTGTGGTGTGACGGGTTTAGGCGGCCTGGCGGTAGGTGTCTGGATGTTGGTCGGATAGCCAGACGAGGCCCAGCCGGTGGGATTGGTTGAGGACCCTGAGGGCC
>JAIROU010000459.1 GCA_031257375.1 Bifidobacteriaceae bacterium | reverse complement strand
AGAACACCAGCGCCACCGCCCCGAGCGGCAGATCGGTCAACCCGAACGAGACCAGGGCCGCCCAGAATGCCGCCACATAGCCGCCGAACTGGATGAACGCCCCGGCCATGGCGAAGACGACCCGCCTCGGCCGGCTCATCACCCAGACCACGCGCGGCCAGACCTGGGCCAGGGTCGCGCCGATCCGCTTCCAGATCCAGGCCCGCAGTCGCCCGATCGCCAGCAGCGACCCGAGCGCCGCAACGCCGCCCACCACGGCCACTATCCCGGTCACCGGCAGGTCGGTTAGGACGGAGGTCTGCCCACTCGACAGGGCGGCCACCACCACCAGCAGGACGGTCATCACCACCAGCGCCACTTGGGCCAGGGCGACCGTCGCGGCGGCCAGCGAGGTCCTGACCCCCTGCCGGTTGAGCAGGCGCATGTTGATCGCTATCGGTCCCACCCCGCCAGGCATGGTGATAGCCGCGAAAGAGGCCGCCACCTGCGTCAACAGCGCCTTGCGGAAAGACAGGCGGACGGGCAAGAAGCCGACCATGGTCATCGCCGCGCCGACATAGGTGGCCAAGGAGAAGCCGAACGAGGCCGCCATCCACCAGGGATTCGCGTGGCTGATGGCCGCGACCATCTGATCGAAGTTGAACTTGGTGACCACGGCCCAGACCGCGATCAGGGTCATGGCGGCGATCAGGACCGACCGCCACCCGAACCGGACCAACTGGAAGGGCGCGGCGGCCGCCTCGGTCTGCGCGAGCTCGGCCAACTCTTGCCGGGTGGCGTCGATCACCTTGCGATCCGCCCGCGCCGCCTCGCGCGTGGACGGCGGGAAGACGATCGATTGGAGCAGCCCGGACACCGCCGTCAGGGTGGTTTCAGGGAACACCGCCGATGCCGCCGCCACAGCCCGACCCGGCCCCACTTTGAGGGCCAGCACAGCCACCATTTGGGCCAGGTCGATCGAGCGCGCCAGTTCCGAGGAGGCCACGTCGCCGTCCTCCCAGCCGACCAGCCACACCTGTTGAGTGTCGCCCGAGTCCGGCCCGAACAGCAGCGACGACGCGGTGATGTTGCGGTGCGCCAGCCCGGCCTGGTGGGCGCGGTCCAACTGCCGCCAGACGTCCACCAGGGCGGCGTCGGAAATCTCGCCCGGCCGCATGTCGGCGATCGCCCGCAGCCCCGCCGGGTGGCTTTGCAGCAGCATCATCGAGTCGGCCGCCTGCCCCACGCCCAGCAGCTTCGGCGTCCTGACTCCGGCGGCGGCGGCGGCGTAGTCCAGCAGCGCCGCCCGCTCGGCGGCCTGGCGCAAAGACCGCACCGACCGGCGGTCCATGCCCCGCAGGCGCAGCGCCCGCCAGGTCGCCTGCAAGAAGCCCAGCACTTGCCGGTCGCCGTCAAGCACAATGGCGTCGCAGCGCGATCCGTCAGCGCCGTAGACGGCGTAAATGCGGTTGCCGCCCTGGCGCTCCAGCGCCCGAGAAGTCGAATCGGACACCCCCGACGCATCCAGGCGCGCCCCGGCCAGGCCGGCCGCGCCGGGGGAAGGGCTGGTAGCCGGCCGAGCGGCATCGGGCGGCGGGACGTAGGTCGAATTGCGGATCGCGCGGACGTCCAGGCGATCGGTCGGGTTCTCCGGGTCGGAGATGTCGCGCACGCGGACGATCCGGACGGGGTCCAAACCGGCCCCGCAGATGCCCGCGACCAGGGCCGATCCGGTCGCGCGGTCGGTGGTGACGCCGATCGCGTAGCGTACGGCCAGACCGGCCAGGCGGCCCGCCAGCACCGTCACGAAGGCGGCGGGCAGGGTGGAGCCGCCGGTCAGGACCCAGGCCGCGAGGGCGATCCAGAGGACGTTCCAAGAGGCCGACATGACCGGTCGGCGCGAGCGCGGCCCCATGGCCGTCAACACCCCGGCCATCAGCGAGGCCAGCGGCGCCACCGCCACCCAGAGGCGGTCGTCCACGATCACGGACAGGCCGTCGATCAGCGGATCGTAGCCGGTCAACCGCACGGCCCAGCCCGCCGCCCAGGCCAGCAGCGCGCCGCCGAGCCCGCCCGCGACCCCTTGGACGGCCAGCAATAGCTGGCGGCGCAGCAACGCCGCCGCCACCACCACGGCGGGCAGCAGCAAAGTCGCCAGATTCATCAGGACATTGACCGTGGCCTGCAAGATGGCGGTGACCGGGTGGGCCAGCGAGCGCATGTCCTGGGCCACCCCGGCGGTGGTGCCGGGGGCGAAGATGGCCAGGGCCAGCATCACGATCACGCCCAGGCAGGCGAACACTATCCCGACCAGATCGCCGGCCTGGCGGACGCGCCCCGGCGGGGCGTCAACAACCTCGACGCCGCGAAACACTTGGCGGGCTGACGTGTAGGCGCCCTTCCCCTTGCCTGCCGCAGCCACGCCGCCCAGCCTACGACACCCCCGGCCACCGCCGCGATAATTCTCCGGCAAGCCCTCAGGTCAGCCAGGCCGGGTTGACCAGGCTCGGCCCGATGAAGGCCACCAGGTCGATCAGGCTGTGGGCGGCCACCAGCGGCATGACCCGGCCTCGGCGGTGGTAGAACCAGGCGAACACCAGGCCCATGGCGACGTTGCCGATGAACGGGCCGAAGCCTTGGTACAGGTGGTACGACCCGCGCAGCAGGGCCGATCCGGCCATCCAGGCCCACGGCCGCCAGCCCAGGGCGGTCAGGCGCTCGGCCAGGTAGCCGACCGCGATGACCTCTTCGACCAGCCCGTTCTTGACCGCCGCCAGCACCAGGACGGGGACCGTCCACCAGAATTGCCCGAGCGCCTGGGTCTCGATGTGGACGGTCACGCCCAGTTGCCGTCCCACCAAGTAAAAGGCCAGACCAGGCAGTCCGATGCCGCTCGCCAAGACCGCTCCCCAGCCCAGGTCGCGCAGTGGCCGGCCGAGCGTCAGGCCGACCCGCCGAGGCCCCGCCCAGCGGGCGGCGGCCGGGACAAGACCGGCGCCAGGCGTGACGCTGGCGGTCGCGGGTGGCGAGGGCTGAGCGCTGGCCGGGCAGTCGGCATCGGCGGCTTGGGCGTCGGTGGCGCCGCACGCGAGCGGCCCGACCCCCGCACATGGCGCCTGGCGCCGTGGCTGGTCGGTGGCGCCGGTCGCGGGCGGGCCGACCCCCGCACATGGCGCCTGGCGCCGTGGCTGGTCGGGGGCGGCGGACGTGGGCGGGGCCCAACCGGCTAGGAAGAACAGGGCCAGCACCGCGGGGAGCAGGCCGAAGCCGAACCCGGCCAACTGGTAAAGCAGGTCAAGCCAGGGTTTGGGCGAGTCGGAGGTGTTCATGGCGGCGGTTTGCTGGGCCAGGGGGGCGGCGGCGGTCAGCCGGTCGGCCAACCGCAGGATCGCGTAGACCGCCGATTGGCCCAGCGACAGGCCCAGCACCAGCCAGACCTCGGCGCGTAGACGCCGGGCGGTGGGGGGAAGCCGGGTCGGGAGCGGCGGGGCCGGGTCGGAAGCGGTCACCCTGCCAGCTTAAACGCCGGGGTCGTATGCTTTTGGGCGTGAGCAGACTCTTCACCCCAATCGGGATCGGGCCGGTCACCGCCCGCAACCGGCTGTGGGTCTCGCCGATGTGTCAGTATTCGTCCGAGTCGATGGACGGCCAGGCCTATCCCTGGCACGCCGCCCACTACGGCTCTTTGGCCGCCGGCGGGGCCGGCCTGGTGGTGCTCGAAGCCACCGGGGTGGCGCCGGAAGGCCGGATCACGCCCTGGGACCTGGGCCTTTGGGACGACTCCCAGATCGGCCCGCTGGCCTCGATCGCCGCCTTCATCAAGGCCCAAGGCGCCCTGGCCGGAATCCAACTGGGGCACGCCGGGCGCAAGGGCTCGGCCCAGAAAATGTGGCTGGGCGACGGCCATGTGCCCCCCGAGCGGGGCGGCTACCAGACCTACGCCCCCTCGCCGATCGCCTTCGGCGCCCTGCCCGAGCCGCGCGAGTTGACAAATGACCAGATCGCGGACCTGGTGGCGGCTTTCGCGGCGGCCGCCGGGCGGGCCGCCCGGGCCGGGTTCGACGTCATCGAACTGCACGGCGCCCACGGCTACCTGATCCACCAGTTCTTGTCGCCGCTCTCGAACCGGCGCCGCGACCGGTACGGCGGCTCCCTGGAAAACCGCTGCCGATTCGCCCTGGAGGCGGTGGCCGCCGCCCGCGCCGCCATCGGGCCGGACCGGGCCTTGCTGCTGCGCATCTCGGCGACCGACTGGGTGGACGGCGGCTGGGACTTGGACCAGTCGGTCGAACTCGTCCGCGCCGCCAAGGACCTGGGCCTGGATCACATCGACGTGTCGACCGGCGGCCTGGCGCCGGACGCCCAGGTCCCGGTCAAACCCGGCTACCAGGCGCCGTTCGGCGCCGCCATCCGCCGGCGGGCCGCGCTCAGCACCAACACCGTCGGCGTCATCGAGACCCCCGAGCAGGCCGAGGCGCTGATCGCGGACGGCCCGGCGGACGGTGCCGCCAACGCCGCCGGTGCCGCCGGTGCCGCCGGTGCCGCCGACGACGTCGACGCCGTCATGCTCGGTCGGCCGTTCCTGCGCGACCCGCACATCGCCGTCGCGTGGGCCACCCGCCTGGGTTTGGAGCCGGCCGACTGGTGCCCGCCCCAATACGCTCGGGCCGGCTGGCAGCGCTATTACGCCCCCGGCGCGGGCAGCCTTCCCGTCACCGCCGTCGGCCGATAATCCTGCCCGCCCAGGCCTGAACTGCGCCCGGACTGGAAAGGCTCAGGCGTCGGCGCCTTTGACGGCCGTGGCCGGATGCCCGGAGGCGTGTTTGACCGGTTGCAGTTCGATGATCTCGATGTCCTGGGTCAGCAGCGGCTCCAGCGCCTTGACCAGTTTGCCGAGGGCCTTGCCCTCGCCGTGGACGGCCAAGTCCTCGGCCGAGGCCCATTTCTCGATCAGCACGAACCGGTCCGGGGCCTCGTGCAAGGAGTACAGCAGGCAGCCGTACTCCTGATAGACATCGGTCTGGGCGGCCGCGATGACCGCGTGAACCGAGTCGCGCAGGCCTTCGCGCGGGAAAAATGTGGCCACAACCACAACTGGATCAGCCATGACACCCTCCTTGGGCTATCGATTCGGAAGTCAGGATCACCCTTCAGGTTAGCCGCTCCCCGCCGCCGTCCCGGACCGTCGCGCGGGCGGTCCCAACGCTGGCGGCCAAAAGCCCGGCCGATTTGCGCCCGCCCTGTAGCGAACGGGGGCCTGGTGGACACTATCTAGGTAGAGCGGGGAAACACCCCCGGCACCCCAAGGAGCGCGAGGACTTGACCAGACAGCAGTTGACGGACACTAACGAGTTGGTCGAGCGGCTATTCGCCCAGCACGCCGAGGCGGTTTTCCGGTACTGCCGGCTTCGGTTGGAGAACGCCGACGCGCACGATGCCGTCAGCGAAGTCTTCGTCGTCGCCGTGCGCCGCGCTCGGCAGATTCCGGCGGCCGAGCTGGCCTGGCTGCTGGGGGTCGCCCGCCGGGTGGTGGCGAATCAATTGCGGGCGCAGCGGCGGTCGGGGGCCTTGACGGCGAAGCTCGGGCTGAGCCTGGGCCAGTCCGCGCCGGATGTGGCCGAATCGGTCATGGCCTCTGATTCGGCCTACCGGGCGCTGGCCAAACTGCGCCCGGCCGACCGCGAGGTCCTGCTGGTGGCCCTGTCGGCGCCCTTGACCCAGGCCGAGTTGGGCTTGGCCCTGGGCTGTTCGGCCAAAGCCGCCGGGGTCCGGCTGAGCCGCGCCCGCGCCCGGCTGGACCAGGCCGCGGCCGAGGTCGAAGCCGGCGCTCCAGCCCCGGCCCCGATCAATCCGGCGCCCGCCGTCGCTTCGGCGCCCGCCGCCATCCCCGCACCTCTCATCTCACAAGTCAGGGGCAACTCATGAGCGATCAATTCCAACGCCTTCAGGGCCAGCCCGTCCCTGGCTCACTGGACAGGGCCTACGCCTTGGCCAAAGTCCGCGACGGCCTGGCCTCCGGCCCCGGCCCCGCGTGCGGCCGCCGGGGCCCCAAGGTGGCCGGCGCCGTGGTGGCGGTGGCCGCGCTGGCGGTGGCCGTGCCCTTGGTGGTGAATATGAACCAGTCGGCCCCGCCTCCGGCCATGGGGCTGGCGGGTCCCAGCCCGGGATCCTCGGGGTCGGCCGATGTGCGCCCGGCCGCCGATTGCGGCATCCCGGCCAGCACGCGCGGCTGGGACGTCAGCCCGGCCGACGTGCAGACCATGTTGGCCTGCGCGGCGGCGGCGCTGACGGCGCCGGACCTGGTCATCAGCGTCGAGGAGATCGCCGAGCCGATCGCCGGGGGGGACGACTGGGGCCGAAGCTGGTGGAACGACCGCTGGACCGCGCCCGTCGCCGGTGGCCGGCTGCTGCGTCACGTTGAGACGGTCTACGACGTTGACGACAACATGCAGGTGGTCGAGACGGGGGAGGCGCCTGAGGACTCGTTGCTCTACTACTTGGCGGACGGCGAGTTCCAGGCGCTGGTGGTGGACCACGAGGACAAGACCTACGAATTCTTGGACGAATACGGCGAGGTCGACCACTTGGACCCGCGGGGGCTCGGCTTCATGGCCGACTTGCTGGCCCACCTGCAATTGGTGCGATCCGTGGCCGAAGGCGGCGCCGAGGCTTCGAGCCCGGACTTGATCACCATCCTGGGCTACGACCAGCAGGACGGCCGTGATGTGGTCAAGGTCGAACTGGCGGGCGAAATCTTGCCGCGCGAATACCAAAAGTCCACCGCCGCCAGCGCCGAGTTGTGGTTGTACCTGGACGAGGGCCTGCCGGCCAGGCTGGCCTTCAACTGGGATCTAGGCAGTTTGCGCCAGGTTGATTGGGAGTCGAACCTGGGCCGTTGGTGCGCCGAGGAGGCCGAGGCCGAGGGCGCCAGCGGGCCATGCACCGATTCTCCATGGCTGTTCCGGTGGTTCAGGACGGCCACCCCCGCCACGGCCCTGACCCTCGAGATCCCGGACGGCTACACCGCGCACGTCCGCCAGCCGGAGCCCCCGGAAACCGCCGAAACGGGCGCCCCGCACGATGACGGCCTGGTGGCCCGGGCGTACGACCAGGAGAGCCTCTACCAGCTGGACGGACTCGACCCATCCGACCTGACCGACGGCATCGCCATCGTTGTGTCAGCGATCGATTGCGCCGACGCGATCGACCAACTCGACTCGGTGGTCGTCAGGTGGGCGGACGGGAGCCCCGTGACCGAGCCAGTCGCAGTGTCGCTGGTGACGAAGGAAGCCGGCATGATCTGCCACGTCATCGTCACCGGGGACGGCGCTCAACTAGAACTGGCGAGCGCGGCCGAACTGCCGTAAGAACTACACCCGGGGACGGTCCTTTCGTCTCAAACTTGGGGACACTCCCTGGGGCACTCCCCGTGTCCAGACAAAGGGAGTGTCCCCGCCGACTGCGCAGACGGCATCGTGAACCTGTGGTTACGACGCGAGTTGGTAGCCGGCCTCGGCCACGGCGCCGGCCACCAGGGCGAGGTCCAAAGGCCCGTCCGAGGTCACCGACAGGGTGGAAACGGCCTCCGGGGCCAGGTCGACCTCGACCTTGGTGACGCCGGTGATCGCGCCGACCTCCTCCTTGACCGCTTTGACGCAGTGGTCGCAGGTCATTCCCTCGACGCGGTAAACGGTGACAGCCATGATCTCTCCTTCACAGATAGTCTGCGACCAGGCGTTCGGCCAGGCCGGTGTAAGTCGCGGGGCTGAGTTCCCGCAGGCGCGCGGCGGCCTCGGGGGCCAGGCCGAGGGCGGCGATGAACTGGCGTATCTCGTCCAACGACACCCGCCGCCCGCGCGTCAGCTCCTTCAACCGCTCATATGGGTCGTCCATCCCCGGCAGTCCGGCCAGCGCCGCCGCCCGCATGGCCGACTGGATCGGCTCGGCCAGGACCTCCGGGTTCGCCGCCAAGTCTGCGGTCAGCGCGGCGGCGTTGACGTCGAGCCCGGCCAGGCCGCGCCGGAGGTTGTCGATCGCCAGCAGCGAGTGGCCCACGGCCACGCCGATGTTCCGCTGGGTGGTCGAATCGGTCAGGTCGCGCTGCAGGCGCGATGTCACCAAACTGGCCCCGAGCGCGTCGAACAACGCCGCCGCCAACTCCAGGTTGGCCTCGGCGTTCTCGAACCGGATCGGATTGACCTTGTGCGGCATGGTCGAGGATCCAACCGTGCCGTGGCCCCGCGCCTGGGTGAAGTAGCCGAGCGAGATATAGGTCCACATGTCGGTCGCCAGGTTGTGCGCGATCCGCCCGAACCGGGCCAAGTCGGAATAGAGCTCCGCTTGCCAATCGTGCGACTCGATTTGGGTGGTCAAGGGGTTCCAGGTCAGCCCCAGCCCCTCCACGAACCGTCGGCTGAGCCCCGGCCAGTCGGCCCCGGGCACGGCCGCCACATGGGCGCCGTAGGTGCCGGAGGCCCCGTTCAGCTTGCCCAGGTACTCGGTCCCCGCGACCCGCCGCAGTTGGCGGCGCAGCCGGTGGGCGGAGACGGCCAACTCCTTGCCCAAAGTGGTCGGCGTGGCCGGCTGGCCGTGGGTGCGGGCCAGCATGGCCAGCCCGGCGCTGCCCTGGGCCAGCGCGGCCAGTTCATCGGCCAAGGCGGTCGCGGCCGGCAGCCAAACCGCCTCGACCGCCCCCTTGATCAGCCAGGCGTAGCTCAGAGAATTGACGTCTTCGCTGGTCAACGCGAAATGAATGACCGGGTTGAGGGCGGCCCCGAGGGCCGTGCCAGGTCGCAGGCGTTCGGGCGCCGCGGCCAGG
>JAIROU010000017.1 GCA_031257375.1 Bifidobacteriaceae bacterium | reverse complement strand
CCTGTCCCAGGGCGGGAAGTTGACGTTGAAGGCCAGCGCCGGCGGCGTGGACCCGGTCGCGACAGACATCGGATACGGGACGCACGCCTGCGGCCAGTGAGGCGCGACACCCTCCGACCGCGTTGACGCCGGTCAGGGCAATCGCTCTGACCGGCGGAAACGCGGAACACAAGGACTGTCGGATGGCCTGGGAGCCCGTTGTTCAACGGGCTCCCAGCCAAGCCCCGGCGCTGGCCGGGCCCCGCGCCCGGCAACTGCCACAGGACGCCGGTCCTGACAGCCCGCCCGGCGCGCGCTGCCCGTCCCTTTCGCGCGCCGGGGCTGGCGCCCCCTTGATTCGCTCATTTTGGTTGTCCACTTAGCCGGAAACTCTGGCCATCGATGGCGATCTGCGGCGAACATAGTTCGACGGGCAACGTCCGCCAGGGGACGGCGCGGCCCGGAACAAGGCAAGCAACTACGGGAGTTGGGCCAACGACGCCGAACCGGCCTCCTGATTTATTGGGGATCGGGTCGGATGGCCGACCTCTCGTCGGCCCCAGTCGGCGGGCACTTATCGAAAGGGAACGGCTCATGGGAAATGTACTGGCAAAAGCTGGCGGCAAGAGGCTGGTGGCTCTGGCGGCGACCGTGGCGCTGGCGGTGCCGCTGGCGTCTGGCCCGCAGGGCGCGGCGGCTGCGTCAGGCGCGGCGGCGGCCCAGGGCGGGCGGATCGCCGAGGCCGGCGGTGTGACGCTGCCAGGCCTCGCCCCCGGGGACCCGCTGGTCGTGGTGGACGAAGAGCTGGTGACGCTGGACAACCAGGTGCTCGGGGCCTCGTTCACGGTGGGGGAGCACGGCGCGGCCTTGACCAGGCTGGAGAACAAGCAGACCGCTGAGGACCTGCCCGTTGCTTCCAGCGGTTTCTTCTCCATGACGCTGGCAGGCGGCGCCGTGATCGGCGACGCCGATCTGGAGTTGGCCTCCGGCCCGGAGTTGGCGGACCTGGCGGCGGAGCCGGACGCCCCCAGGGTGGCGGAACGCTCGGCCGGCAAAGCGGTGTCCGCGAAATGGCAGTACGCCTCCGCGGACGTTGACTTCGATCTCGACTGGACGGTTGAGCTGCGTCACGACTCCAACTCGGTGGAGCAGTTCTTCACCATCACCCCGACCCGCGGGACGTTGTCTTACACATCCACCAAGTTGTTGAACTTGCAGGGCGTGTCGAACGCGCGACGGTCCTCGGCGAACGCCGGCAACCCGGTGGTGGCCGGCGGCGCCGGCTCCTCGGGCACGGTTCTGACCGGCACATTCTTCCTCGGCTGGGAAAACCCGCAAGCCGTCACCACCGGCGCGAGCGGGCTGGTCGCGGCGACGCTCGGCCGCTCCAACCCCTTGGTCGCAGGCGCCGAGACAGGCAGCTCGGTGACCGAGTCGATCGGCATTGGCGTCAGCGTGGAGGGCCAGCTGCGGCGAGCGTTCGAGTACTACGTCCAACGCGAGCGTTGCCACGAGCGGCGCACGGAATTGCAGTACAACGGCTGGTACGACCTCAGCTATGAAAACAAGATGCGGGTCTACAAGGAGGAGTTGGACCACGCCATCACTCTGTTCGGCACGGAAATGGTCACCGAGCGCGGCGCCAACGTGGACTCGTTCCACGTTGACGACGGCTGGGACTATTACCGCCAGCCCGCGATGACACCGGATCCGGGCAAGACTCTGGATGAGACCGAGGCCGACCGCGGTCTCACGATCTGGTCCGTGGACCCGGTGCAGTTCCCGGACGGCTTTGACGACGAGGCCGCCCTGGCCGAGAGTTTTGGGGCCGAGATGGCCGCGTGGATGTCGCCCAAAGGGGGCTACAACCCGGGTTATAGCCAGCGTGTGGCGTTCAACAACGCCCTGCCCGGCGGGGCCACGCCCTACAGTTTCACGTTGACCGATTCGCGCTACTACCAGGCCTTCCGCGATCGCGCCATCGACCTGGTGGACAACGAGGGCATCAACGGTTTCAAGTTTGACGGCACGGCCGGTGGTGATTTCGAGTTGATGCTGGCGCTGAACCGGGAACTGCGGGAGCACTCGCCGGACATCTTCATCTACCAGACCAGCGGCACTTGGGCGAGCCCGTACTTCTTGTGGTACGTGGACACGATCTGGCGCCAAGGCACCGACTGCTGGGGCGACGCCGGCCCCGGCGATCTGGCCCAAGGCAATGTGACCTACCGCGACCAGATAGCGAACCAGTATTACCGGCAGGGCTCGCCGCTGTTCCCGATCACTGAGCTGATGTACCACGGCCTGATCTGGTCGAGCAACGGGTACGCCGGCGCACACGCCCGTCCGGAGTCCTTCGACCTCAAGCTAGCATCCACGCAGAAGGAATTGAAGCAATTGGTCAAGGCCACCTTCGGCCTTGGCACCTCCTTGGTGGAGATCATGACCCAGACTTCCTTGGTGGACACCGCGGGGCACTCTGAGAACGAGTTCTATTGGGACGTGCTGGCGGACAACGCCAAGTGGCACTACGAGAACATCGGCTTGCTGTCCGACAACCACTACATTGGCCCGGCTCCGAACTCGGGCGAGGTTTACGGCACCGCCGCTTGGAACGCGCTGGATGGCGGCCAGGGCATTGTGATGCTGCGCAACCCGTCCACCGAGCCAAAGCTTTACACGTTGGATGTCAGCTCGGCGTTCGAACTGCCCGCCGGCTACACCTCGCGGTACAAGTTCACCGAGCGGGACGGCGAGGCGGATGAGTTCGTGACGGACCGGTATCACCAGTACACGCTGATGCTGGAGCCGTTCGAGGTCCTGATCTTCGAAGCCGAGCCGACCGCTGAGTCGATCACGGCCAGCCCGGCGAGCTTCACCTACTCCGAGACAACCACCACTGTCGAGACGCTTGACCGGTCCGGCTGGACGGCATCGGCCGACTCGGAGGCGCCCTGCGCGGAGCAGAGCGGCATGGCGAGCGACGCGATCGACAACGATCAGACCACCATGTGGCATTCGGAGTACTGCGGCTACGCCTCCCAGAAGGGCCTTCCCTACCCGCACTGGCTGGCGGTCGACACCGGTTCTGACGAGACGACCTTCGACTCGTTGACCTATCGCGCCCGGCCGGACACGGCCGCGAACGGACGGATCGCGGACTACCAGATTCAGATCAGCGACGACGGCGAGTCCTGGGACACGGTCGCAAGCGGCACATTCGGCGCTGGATATGACGAGGTGGTGGTCCTGGAAGAGGCCGTGACCGCGCGGTGGTTCCGGATCTACGCGACGTCTGCCAGAAACGGCCTCGATTTCGCCGCCGCGACCGAGGTGAACCTTGGGTTCGCGAACTCGGTCACCGAGGTGACCGAGTTGGCAGCGCCTGTGCCGGGTGGGAGCGACGAGGCGTGCCGGGCGAACACCGCGGCGTGGACCGCCGAGGCGGACACCGAGGAAGTCAGCAATGAGAGCGGGAGGGCCGCCAACGCGCTGGACGGAAACACCTCCACCATCTGGCATTCCCGCTACACCGGAGGCAACGCCCCGTATCCGCACTGGCTCACCGTCGACGCGCAGGCGCCCGTGACCTGGGAGGCCTATGAGTTTGTGCCCAGGCAGGACAATTCGGCCAACGGCTACATCAAGGATGTCGAGCTGCTGGTCAGCCTGGACGGCCAGAACTGGGACAGCGTGGCGACCGCTTCGCGCGCGAAGACGCTCAGCTCGTGGCGCGTCGAACCGGCGGAGCCCATGACCTCGCGGTATTTCAAGCTGTACGCCACCTCCGCCACCAACGGATTGGCGTTCGCCGCGGCCGCTGAGATCAACGTCTACGCCGCGAAGGTCGGCGGCTTTTGCCCGGCGCCGGCGGAGGCGGGCTTCGCCATAGCGGACCCGTCGGACGGCACGGCGACCGATCTCCAGATCGGCGTGGACGGCGAAACCATCGAGGCGGGCGGGACGCTCGCGCTAGCTGACATCCCGGCGGCTGCGGGCTGGTTCCATGTGGCATTGCAACCCGGCGCCATCAGCTTGGGATGGGTAAAGGGAGACGCGGCCGTGGTCGACATCCCGTCGGACCTTCCCGCCGGTGATTACACCGTGGTCGTCCAGGATGACGCGGGCAACCTGGCCGGGATGGGGACCGTTCACAACCAGGCTGGCGCCGTCGTCAACAAGACCGATTTGTCGGCTCTGGTGGCCGGGGCGTCGGCCCTGGTGCCGGGTTATTACACCTCTGGGTCGTGGTCGGTGTTGGAGTCGGCGCTGTCGGCCGCCCAGGTCGTCTTGGCGGACGATGCCGCCGACCAGGCTTCGGTGGACGGCGCCGCCGCCGCGCTTGAGCTGGCTTGGGACGGTTTGGCGGCGGGCGAGGTCCAGCCGTTGGTGAGCGTCGATTTCCGGGGCTTGTCGCGCCAGGAGGTCCGCGACGCTGGCTGGGCGGTCGTGAACGAGAATCCGGAGAACATCGCGTTCGGCGACGCGGGGGTTTCGGTGACGGCTGAGGCGGGCGAGTTGTGGGGGTCGAACGAGGGCGAGCCGCGCAACATCCTTCGGCATTCGGCGCCGTGCGATTGGGACGCCAGGGTTCACGTGTCGACCACGGCGCTGGACCAGAACAACGAGCAGGCCTTGATCGGCGTGTTCGGGGATGTGGACAACTATGTGAAGCTGACCCGCGCGTGGGAGGACAGCCAGTGCGTGCAGATGGTGGT